>JALWRU010000239.1 GCA_026994095.1 Nitrospira sp.
CTTTCTATCAGCGTCCGCTTTTGACTTGTGGGCAACCTCTCCGGCTCGGCGAAATCCTCAACGTAGCGCTGCTACGCCTGCGGTTTCACCTCACCTGCGAGAACGCCCACAAGCCAAAATCGAACGCCTACGCCGGTTGGTTTTCTGGGTGGGCGAGGCCGGGTTGCTGGCCCGTTCTGCTTTTTATAGGAATGGTCGCCCTCGGCCCCGTGCAGCATGGTGGCCCGTTCGCCCACCGTGTCACTGGCCCGCTGCCCTTATCGTCGCACGCCGTGCGTGCCTGCCCTTATCGTTGCAGGCCGCGCGTGCCTGTCATTTTTTTGACGATAGGGGTTTAGTTCTGCGATGGGAGGGCCGAAAAGTGATTTGTGAGCGCGGACGGCGACCCTGTTGACCTTCGGGTTAACCCTGATCCGGACGCTTCCCCCCCCTCCCGTCAGCTGGGTCAGGGTGGGGTCGCCGTCCGCCGTCTCACCTTGACGAAGTGGTACTGACGGGAGCCGGGGTAAGGGCAATCAGGAGCAATCTCGATTGCTCTGGTAGAGGGGGACTAAGGGGAGTGATGGTGATTTTCACCATCACTCCCCTTTTTATTTGCGCACCTCCGGAAGCCGCCATCTGGTAGTGGGTCGGGCGTCCCTCAGTCACGGTACCTAAATGCTCCCCATCGCCCCCAGGCCGCGCCTGCTTCAGACCGCGCAGTTGGTGTCCGAACATGTTAATACTTTACGAAAGTTGGCCTTCCGACTACTATTAGTGCAATTCGATATCTCGCCGGGAAGCGTTTGGTTCAGACTGCCCCCAAGGAATGGAGGTTTTTTTTGTGTCTCCGATTGACACCTTTTCAGGTATAGCCCTCCCGGTACGCCGTCTGTCTTCCTGCACGCCGCTGGCGTTGCTGCTGGCAGGCACTTTGGCACTTTTGAGTGGCTGTGCCGCTGGCCCGGATGACCGTGGCTATTCCGGCGGACGCCCCTCTGCCGCTACTGCTGAAAATACCATCCTTGCGCTGGATAATGCCCTTGCTGAAGACGACGTTCGGGCGCTGGAAGATCTGGCCCCGGATGGCCTCAACTGGGCGCGAGAGGCGCTGGTTCGGGCCCGTTCAGCCGCCGCTGCTGGCAAGTCGGTAGCGGCCACTCAGGAGGCCCAAAGTGGCCTGAAACGGCTGGCCCGCGCCCGTCGCGACGCCGAGATGTCAAAAGAGCTTTTAAGCACTGCACTGGCAGCCCGTGAGCGTGCCCATCTGGCCGGTGCCCGCGACTACAACAGCGTCACCATGAACGCCCTGGACAACGAAATCATCGATCTGGCCCGCATGGTAGAGCGGGGCATGAACTACGAGATTAAGCCGCAGGTGCGCTCGCTGGCCCAACGCTACGCCAATCAGGAACTGGTTGCGCTCAAGGGGGATTTGTCAGTCCTGCCGGATCAGGCGCTTGCCGCAGCCAAACAGGGCCAGTCGGACCGGCTGGCACCCAAGACGTTGGCCCGCGCCGAGGCCGCCCGTCAGGCGGCGCTTGCGGCCCTGGACGACGACCGGGAAGAGCGCGCCACCGCTGACGGGTTTGCCGGTCGTGCGACCTGGGAGGCCCGTCGGGCCGTCCACCTGAGCGACATGCTGCGCGAGTTCAAGCGGTTAAACTACACCCGTGAAGACATCCTCTTGTGGTATCAGGACCAACTCTCCACCATTGCCCAGCCGTTGGGAGAGGACCTGCCGTTTGATACCTCCAACGAGGAGGTCATCGCCAGCCTTTCCGGGCGGATCGAGGCCCTGATGGACGATGCCCAGAGCGGCGATGGGGCCCGTGGTGAATTACAGCGTCTGGAGGCTGATCTGGCCGATCAGGAGGCCGAAGTCGAGCGACTCACTGACGAGTTGGAGACGCTGCGTAACCAGTACAATTCCCTGCTGGCCGACGAACAGGCTCGTTTTGCCTTTGTGCAGGCGTTGTTCACCCCCAGTGAAGCCATTGTCTACCGCCAGCGGGACAATGTCTTGATTTCGGCGCAGGGCTTTACCTTCCCGCCGGGGAGTGCCGAGATTACCGCCCCCAACTTCCCGCTGCTCAACAAGCTGGTGGATGCCATCAACCGCTTCCCGGACAGCCAGATCAAGCTGTCGGGCCATACCGACAGCCGGGGCGACAAACGGGTCAACCTGCAACTGTCGAAAAAACGGGCCGAAGTGGTGCGCCGCTTTCTGGTGGATCTGGGGCACATCGATCCGTCAAGGATTACCGCCGAGGGCCACGGCTCCCGCCGTCCGGTGGCGAGCAATGATACGAGAGAGGGGCGGGAGGCGAATCGGAGGGTGGAGATACTACTCATCAACGAGTGAGTTGAGTCTTTACCGGCGTCCGCTTTTGGCTTTATGGCCATCTATCGGCGTCCGTTTTTGGCTTGTGGGCAACCTCTCCGGCTCCCGAAAATCCTCAACGTAGCGCTGCTACGCCTCCGGTATTTCGCTCACCTGCGAGAACATCCACAAACCAAAATCGAACGCCTACGGGTGTCTATCTACCGGCGTCCGCTTTTGGCTTGTGGGCAACCTCTCCGGCTCCCGAAAATCCTCAACGTAGCGCTGCTACGCCTCCGGTATTTCGCTCACCTGCGAGAACACCCACAAGTCAAAATCGAACGCCTACGCCGGTTGATTTTTGGGTGGGCAAGACCGGATTGGCTTCCCCATTCTGTTTTTAAGGGTCGGTTTTTGCCAGCCTTGGCCTTGCCTCGCGGCCCAGTCCGTAGACGTGGCGCAGCATGCCGCCTCGCACCACCTCGGGTAGTGCCAGCAAGGTCTGGTAAAAACGCAGGATCACCGGGCAGTAGGTCGTGGCGGGGACGCCTTCGCCGTCCGGGTGAGATAGCGCCTCGACCGCCTGTTCACCCATCTCCTTTTTGAGCTGGGTGATGACCTGCCGCAGCAACCGCTCACTTAAGCCCGGCTCCAATGCCGGGCCGACTTCCGGTACGCGAATGACGTTGGTGATCGACTCCCGGCGGCGCTCCTGCATCCCTTTGGGCACCATCTCCGGCTCGATGGAACCCCATTTCTCCGGCAATAAAAACCGAAAACAGTTGAGCGGATTGTCCTCGTACAGATACGCCAGCCGCTCAATGATCGACTCGGTAAAAGCAATCACCTCTGCGTCCGGTGCAGTGGTCAGGTAGCCCAGCATGATCGGCCCGAAGCGGTCGTCCAGATCCGCCTCCAACTGGGCCAGTGAATCGCCCTTGGCCGCCTGCTCCATCGTGTCGGAAAGCAATTGGGCAAATGCCGGTGGGTCCACTTCGGACAGAACCCGCAAGGCCACCTGCTGACTCATCCAGCCAGCGACGGCCTCTGGCTCTGGAGCCAGTACGGGGGTCGGTGGGGCAAACTGCTCGCCGGTCACCACCTGATCGACCACATGGGCCGCCACCAGCACCTGTGCGGGGGGGGACCACAGATCGTTGTGGGGGATGCTGGATGCCAGTTGCGCAAAGTCCTGACTGATGCCGCTCAACTCCAGCGCAAGCTGCAAGCGGGCCGACTCGCGAATGGCATTGGGTTGGTCGCCGTTGGGCAGCGCCGGTACATGAAAGCCGATCCGTGCGCCATTTCTCAGCAGGCGGGGCTGGCCGGACAAAAACGCCACTGCACAGGCGCTGTCACAGTGGCTGGGTACATAGGTGGCCAAGTGGGCATCGGTGAGGTATCCGGCCAGCCGCAGGGCCTCGGCCATGCGCCCGCCGGGGCTGGTCAGCCGCAACACCCGTACCTCTGGATGATCTTGCAGCATGCGCTGCACAGCCAGCGCGACCCCCATGCGAAAACCGCCGTCCAGTGACAGTTCGGTACCGTCGCCGACGATGGTCAGCGAGTAGGGGGGGACCACTTCTCGCTCCAGCGCCGCCAGGGTGGTATCGATCAACAGGGGCTTTAAGGTGACTGCGCCGCCAAGCGCTACACCCACCACCAGTGCCACCGCCACCCGCGCCAGCAAGCGGGTCGCCCTTGCCGAGCGGGCCGCTGCCCGCCAGGCACCGACCAGTGCCCAGGGCACCACCATCAGCAGACACAGTACCGCCAGCAGATGCAGGCGCGCCTGTACTACTGAGTACGGGTGAGAGGTGAGCGCCACCAGCACAAACAGCGCGCTGGCAAACAGCATCAAATTGACACCGACCGACCGCCACAGGGGGAGTTCACCCCGCCAGTGGCGCAGGATGTCACCAAAAAACTGATAGCGCACCGGAGTGGGAGGGGACTGCTCGGACGGCTGGGGTGGGTCGGCGGACATAGCCCCCATTCTACCGATCCCGGCGGGTCACGGCGACCGGAACCTTGGTATGTTCTGATCGGTGATGCTGACGGCGCCACGGTCAGCGCTTGCAATCCACCGGGCAAGGGCGTAGAACATGGGCCGATTGAGCCCCACTCCCATGTGCAGAAGGACCGTCATGGACGTTAAAGATAGCAACGGCAACCCCCTCAGCGACGGCGATTCGGTGCAGGTCATCAAGGACCTGAAGGTCAAGGGGGCGTCCATGACCTTGAAGCGTGGCAAGACCTTCAAAAAGATCAAGCTCACCAATAAAAGCGGTGAAGTGGAGTGCCGCGAGGGCAAAAGTACACTGGTGCTGAAGACCTGCTTTCTCAAAAAGGTCTAGGCAGAGGCCGTCTGCTGCATGACCGCTGTGGTGGGCAGCACGATTTTGGTCGGCACGGCCTGCACAAAACCGTACAAATGCCAGTCTCATGCGCGCCGGTGGATCGGGCTGGTTGTGGGTGTAATGGTGGAATTGTTTGAACGATCAGCCAGTTACCCTACTTTACAGGGGGGTACCCTGCCGCTGGCACGGAGTTTGAAATACCCCTTGCTCCCCGGTGCGTCGCCCCCATTTTGCTGAGTTGTGCGATGGCCGCCCCTCTACTGTAAGGAAGCAGTTATGGCCGATCCCGCCCGCAAGAAGATTCAACAACTGGATGTGATGGTCTCCCGCGTGATTACCGAGACCCACGACGCGGTCACGCTGGAACTGTTCACCGGTAACGAACACCTGACCTACAAACCCGGTCACTTCTTAACCATCGACCCCCACCAGTTCCCGGCGCTGGAGCGTTTTATCGCCTATCTGGAGCATATCAAGGGCCGTAAAGAGCCTGCCCGCGCCTATTCGCTGGCCTCTGCCCCCCATGAGAACTACATCTCCATCACCGTCAAGGAAGAGCGCTATGAGGCGGGCAAGACCCCTTATCCACCGCTGTTATCACCCCTGTTGGTGAGCCAGATTCCGGCGGGCACCCGTATGAAGGTGACCGGCTTTACCGGCCCGTTCACCCTGCCAGACGACATTGGCGAGCGCACCGATCATGTGCTGCATGTGGCAGCGGGCAGTGGCGCGGTGCCCAATTTCAGCATGATCAAACACATTTTAGAGACCACCGACAACGTGCGGCAGACCCTGGTCTACTCCAACAAGACCTGGGCCGACGTGATCTACAAACGGTCGCTGGCGTCGTTGACGGCGCTGCATCCGCAGCGTTTACAGGTGATCCACGCGCTGACCCGGCAGGAAGAGCATATCGATCCGGGTGAGAAGATCCATCGGGGCCGTATCGACGCCGATCTGCTCACCAAGGCGGTGGGCGACACGGATGCGGTGGAGGTATTTGTCTGTGGACCGGGGGTGACTCCGGCAGATAAAAAGGCCGCCAAAGAGGCGGGTACAGCGCCGAAGCCGAGGTTTTTGGAGTCGGCGGTAGCGTTGCTGAAGGAAGTAGGAGTTGCACCAGAAAAAATCCACACCGAAAGCTATGGGTAGCTATCGGCGTCCGCTTTTGGCTTGTGAGCAACCTCTCCGGATCGGGTCAGTCCTCAACGTAGCGCTGCTACGCCTCCGGGCTGCCCTCACCTGCGAGAACGCCCACAAACCA
>JALWRU010000240.1 GCA_026994095.1 Nitrospira sp.
CCCACCTTCTGCACAGTGGCCGCCAATGCCTGCCGAATGACCGAGGCCTCACCACACCCCATGCAGGAGCCTGCGCCACCCACGTACTGGGTCATCGCGGTAGGCAGCAACATGTTGTCCACCACGATCTTGGGGTTGATGTACCCCTCTTTAGTGTCGGGCAACTTGTTGTGGAGCTTCCACATGGCGAAGTAGTCCGGCAGATTCTCCGGGGTCTTCTTGATCATTTTGAGGGCGTTACGGTCACCGCAGACCTCTACGCACTCGCCGCAACCTTTGCACTTGGTGGGGTCGATGAAGATACCGAACTGTCCCCCGGCCAACGCCGATGGATCTTTTTCGTGTTTCTTTTCAAAGGCCTTGAAGTATTTAGTGGTCTCTACAAACTGGGCACCCAGCAGCTCTTGCTGCTCGGACGGGAAGGCCGCCACACAGCCGGCGACTTCTTCTTTAGAAGAGACTTTGCCCCAGATGGCAGTATCCGGGCAGTTCTGCACACAGTCCATGCAGCCGACACAGTCAGCCGCTTCAAACTCCGGCAGGTCCGGGGCGATGTAGGCAAAATCACGCAGACTGCCGGTCGCAGCGGGTACTACCGAGTTGGCTACGAATTCATCCGCGCTCTGGCTGGAGCCACCGCCAGTGTTGTAGGCCTCCACAACCTGATAGGCGCGATCTGCGTCATACCAGCCAGGGGTTGGTTTAGTAACTTTTAAGTAATTGGTTTCGCTCATCGAAATATGTCCTGTCGTCAGCCCGTCGGCGGGCCGAAAAATTTTAGATAAAGAACGCGTTGACGTCTTTGCCCTTTGCTTCCCATTCGGCCAGCCCTTCGGCAAGAATGTGTGCCGGTGTGGCGTCCATAATCTCCTGGGGTACTTCAAACACTCGCTCATAGGCCCGTTTGACTGCCATCAGGTTGTCCTGTACCACGGCATCCCCCTTTTTTCCAAAGAAGCGCTGTAACGGGGCTTCCACCTGTTTGAACAGGTCGTCGTCCGTCATCTTGGCGTCCTCCTTGAACGGAGTGACTTTCAGGAACACTCCCAGCAGGACCACACCCTGAAAACGCTGAATCAGCGAGTCGTCGCTTTTGCACGACTCCCGCGCAATCTGCACCGTATCCACCCCGAAGAAGCGGATGCCGTTGGACTGCATGTAGTACTTGGCATAGCCGGGTAGTTGGTCCCAGAGTTCTTGCGGGCCGGTGGCATCGGTATGCTGGAACACGGTGCCGCCACTCTGCATGCCTACCAGCGGGTTGCCCATGTGCCAGGTGGTCGGGTCCATCAACGGCACAAAGTCGACCTGCTGCAATTCGCAGTGGGTGAGGATCTTGCCCTCAGGCACCACCGACAGGTAGGTGTTGGTAGGCAACCCCTTCTTCTCGGAGCCGTACTTGGGTGCCGCCTGTACGCGGAAGCCGAAGATCTCGCCCATCATGGTGGCGATCACCTTGTTGGTGGTCACACTGCCGTAACCGCCCACCGAATGGCCGCGAATCGAGAACGACCCATTGGGCCGTACATCGGGCTCTTCCTCTGCGTCCAGCGCTGTGGCGTGGTCGATACCAATGGAGAAATAACGTTTGCCCGCACCGTCCGGCAGCATATTTTTGGCCACGGCAATGATGTGTCCGGGGGTAACGTCGCGGCTGCCCAGCCCTGCAGAGCCAGAGAAGCAGACTGGCAGTTTGCCAATCTCCGGGTAGCCCGGTGTCCCCATCTGCGCCTTGGCCAGCGCTGCCAGAATATCGGTGGTGAGCGGATTTTCTTCCATCACCGGTACATCGCACCGTTCCAGTACTGCAAATCCTTTGACGTTTTTGAGTGCCTCGGCCATCTCCTTGCCGGGGAAGGGGCGATAGGTGGTGACGTTGATTGCGCCAACCTTGATGCCCTGGGCGCGGATGACCTCCAGCGCAGAAACCACGGTTTCAGAGGTGGTGCCCATGGAGATGATGGCGTACTCCGCATCCTCCATCATGGTGGTTTCGACATGTCCGTGACGTCGCCCGGTCAGGCGGTAGAATTCGTCGTAGCAGTCTTGCAGGATATCGGACAGCGGATCGTAATAGAGCCGCTGGGCAATCTTGCCTGGCATATAGGCGTCCTGGTTCTGCACCACACCGGTCATCAGCGGGAAATCCGGGTCGAACAGCTTGCGGACTTTATCCTCCCGATCGCCCAGGTACTCGCGGATCAGATCATCTTCCGGGTAGAGCAGGTTTTCAATGGTGTGAGATACCAGAAAACCGTCCTGCACCGGCATAAACGGGGTGCGGGACAACTCTGCCGCACGGCGGCTGATGAGTGCCAGATCGGCGGAGTCCTGCACGTTTTTGCCAAACAGGATGCCCCAGCCCACATCGCCCACGCCCATGACGTCATCGTGGCCTGCATGCACGTTGAGCGACTGGGAAGTCAGCGCTCGAGAGGCCACATGCATCACCACCGGCAAGCGTTTGCCCGAAGTGGTATAGAGCACCTCTTTCATCAGGATGAGCCCCTGCCCGGAGGTGAAGTTCACCACCCGGCCACCGGCCAGGGCATACCCCTCGCAGGCGGAGGCGGATGAATGCTCGCTTTCCAGTTCTAGCCAACCAATGGCCTTACCCCAGACGTTCTTAAAGCCGTTGGCCACAAAAATCTGGTAGTTCTGCCCCATGATGGTCGAAGACGTGATCGGATAGGCGGCAGCGGCGTCGGAGCAACGGGCCTCCACATACGCCACCGCGGCTGACCCGTCACCGGTGCCTTCAATGCCAGGGTAGGGGAACTGACTACTACTGCTGTCGGACATGGAGAAACCCTCTCGAACAGACCAAAAAACAAACCAACTGACACGTACTTAATCTAAAACCGCATCGGTTACTCAGGTGAGACACTCGGGAATTGTAAAGCGAGCAGGTGGAGTTTGTCATCATACCCTTGTAACTGTCCGAGTGTGTAACATATTAAATAGCCGTCAACAATGACGTCTAATGGGTTGCGAATCGCGGCGCTCCATGTTTTTATTGTGCATTATCAGTTGGTTGTGGGTTTTCTTGCGGGCGTTGGAATCGGTATCACTATTTTAGTGAAGAAATTGACGATTGCAGCCGTAGGGGCAACTTAAATTGCAGGGGGGATGGCGCGCAGGGTTCCCCCCACCGTATACTAGGCCCGGTGAGCGTGGATGCTTGCCTTGGGGATGGGCTGAAAGCCTTTGATTTATAAGATAAATTTATCCGGTTGAAGCGGCTGAGGCCGGTTCCGTTTTTGACGTTGTCATGTCCCCATATGCGGGGTGAAACAGCGTATTTTAGGAGGTGTTCGTGGCGATTGATCTGACTATCAAGGTGGCCGGTGAGGGGGGTGAGGGGGTCATCAGCTCCGGAGATTTTATCATGCAGGCCGCCAGTCGTGCTGGCATGGAGGTCATGACCTTCAAGAGCTTTCCTGCTGAGATTAAGGGTGGTTACGCCCTGTCGCAGGTGCGCATCAGTGATGAGAAAATTCTCTCCCAGGGCGACGGCTTTGACATCGTTGTACTGTTCAACGGCGAGGCCTATGAGTGCAACAAGCCGCTGTTGACCCCGGGCACCATCATGGTGTGGGATGGCCCGCACGGCGGCGACTTTGAGCCGGAAGATCACGAAGGCGTCCAGATGTTCGCCGTGCCCATGAGCCACATCGCCAAGAACGAGCTTAAAAATTACATTGCCAAGAACATGGTTGCCATGGGCGCCGTGATTGAACTGTTCGACCTGCCAGAAGAGTCGCTCAAGTCGTCGATCCACGACAAATTTATCTCCAAGGGTCAGGAAGTTGTCGATTTCAACTTCAAGGCCATTGAACTGGGTCGCCAGTGGATTCGTGAAAACTACCCCGATCGCAACGTGCCGATGTCGTTTCCGAAGCCCAAGCCGCAGAAAGACGTCGTCATCATTGAAGGCAACCAGGCGATCTCGCTGGGTGCCGCTATGGCGGGCTGCAAATTCTATGGGGCCTACCCCATTACCCCCGCCACCAGCGTGGGTAACCATCTGGTAGACCTGCTGCACCATTTGAACGGTACGGTCTATCAGACCGAGGACGAGATCTCGGCGCTGGCCACCGTCATCGGCGCCTCGTTTACCGGGATGAAAGCAATGACCGCCACTGCTGGCCCCGGTATCGCCCTGATGCAGGAATTGATCGGGCTGGCAATCATGAGTGAAGTACCGGTAGTGATTGCCGATGTGCAGCGTGGTGGGCCGTCCACCGGCATGCCGACCAAACACGATCAGGGCGATCTGTTCGCCACCGCGTTGGGCACCCACGGGGATGCACCGCGCATCGTGCTGGCTGCCTCCAGTGTGGAAGATTGTCTCTACCGGACCATCGATGCCTTCAATCTGGCCGAGAAGTACCAGACCCCGGTGCTGCTGCTGTCGGATGCCTCCCTGTCGATTCAGACCGAGGCCATGCCGCGGCCGGATATGTCCAAAATCGAGATCGTCGATCGCGAATTTGCGGTCTCGCCTGAAGAGGGTGAAAAGTTCAACCGCTACAAAATCACCGAGTCGGGTGTGTCGCCCATGGGTGCGCCGGGCATTCCGGGCACCAACTACGCTGCCACCGGCCTGGAGCACTCTGAGGATTCCGGTCCTCGTACCAACGTCGAGACCCGTAACGCCATGACCGAGAAGCGCTGGCGCAAGTTCGACAACATTGAGGACGAGTACGAGCAGATGGAGCGTACCGGTGATGATGGCGACGATCTGGGCATCATCCCCTGGGGTATGACCCAGGCGGTGACCCGCGAGGCCGTTGCGCGGCTGCGGGCACAGGGCCATAAGGTCAGCGTGTTGTACCCGAAGATGCTGTGGCCCATGCCGAAGAAGCAGATCGAGGCGTTTGCCGCATCGGTGAAGACCGTCGTGGTGCCGGAGGCCAACTACCAGGGGCAGTTTGCCGACCTGATCAAGATGCGCACCAACGTGGTGCCGATCAAGTTCAATGCCTATCGGGGTGAGCCGTTGATCCCACGGGACATCGAGAGCATGGCGCTGGAGCTGTTGCAGACCGCCCAGGATGCAATGCCCGAACGCTTGGCAATCCACTAATACTTCTATTATTTAATTACAGATTGAAGGTTAAACCTCAAGGAGATACGACATGGCATTGCCAGTGACATTAAACGTCCACGTCGATGAAAAACTGAAGGCCAAAGACTACCGCAGCGACATCAACCCCACCTGGTGCCCGGGTTGTGGCGACTTTGGTGTGGTAGGTTCGTTGGCCAAGGCCTACGCCGAGCAGAAATATGACCCGGCTTCGGTCACCACCGTGTCTGGCATCGGTTGCAGCTCGCGCTTGCCGTTGTGGATGAACTCGTTTGGCATCCACTCTTGCCACGGACGTGCGTTGCCGGTGGCCATCGGTGCCCATCTGGCCCGCCCGGAGATGCCGGTAGTGGTGACCATTGGTGACGGGGACTGTTTCTCTATCGGTGGTGCCCACATCCTCAACCCGGCCCGCCGTAACATGAACATGACCCTGATTGTCATGGACAACGGCACCTTCGCATTGACCAAGAACCAGAACTCGCCTACCAGCCGTCTGGACCTGCCGGGTACGTTGACCAGTGGCATGGGTAATCTGGACGCGCCGATGAACCCCATTGAGCTGATGATTACCTACGGTGCAACCTATGTGGCGCAGACCTATTCGGCCAACGCCAAGCACATGGGTATGGTGATCAACGAAGCGCTGGCCCACGAAGGGTTCTCCTACGTCAACGTCCTGTCGCCGTGCCCCACCTACAACAAGGTGGACACGTTTGCGTACTTCAAGCCGC
>JALWRU010000241.1 GCA_026994095.1 Nitrospira sp.
AAGTTATCGTACCCAACCAGACGGACATGGTTGTGCGGGTTGCCTTTGTGGCAAGCCTCGGCTTCTGCCAACACCCGGTCCACATCGGTCTCACCGAACAGCGGCAGCTTCCACATGTACCAGTAGTTACCGGTGGCATGCTCAGGCTCCACGTGCTCGATGGCCGGGTTCCAGCCCTTCTCCACCAGGTAGCTCACCTGCTCGCGGATCTGCTCCGGAGTCATGGCTGGCAGGTAGGAGAAGGTCTCGTATTTACGGCTGCCCGGATCAGACAGACGCGAGGCATAGTCCTGTACGTCGCTCATTGTTATTTCCTATTTCGTCAAATTAGCGTTAAAGATCGATTGGCCCGCAGGTTAGCGCTGGGCCACGTCCAGTTTGTCCACGGTGTCAAACTCGAACTTGATCTCTTTCCAGGTCTCCATGGCCGCACCCAACTCCGGGCTGGATTTGGCAGCGCGAGTAAGGACATCCTTACCCTCTTTCTCCAGCTCCACGCCCCGGTTGCGGGCTTCCACACAGGCCTCGACCGCAACCCGGTTGGCGGCGGCGCCAGCAGCGTTACCCCAGGGGTGACCCAGGGTACCGCCACCGAACTGTAATACCGAATCGTCGCCGAAGATGGCCACCAGTGCAGGCATGTGCCACACGTGGATACCACCGGACGCCACCGGCAACACACCCGGCATGGAACCCCAGTCCTGGTCAAAGAACAGACCACGGCTGCGGTCTTCCTTGATGAACGAGTCGCGCATGGTGTCGATCCAGCCCAAGGTGGCCTCACGGTCACCTTCCAGCTTGCCGACCACCGTACCGGAGTGCAGATGGTCGCCGCCGGACAGACGCAGCACCTTGGTCAACACCCGGAAGTGAATACCGTGGTGCGGGTTACGATCCAGCACTGCGTGCATGGCCCGGTGAATGTGCAACAACATCCCGTTGTCGCGGCACCAGCGTGCCAACCCGGTGTTGGCCGTCAAGCCACCCGTCAGGTAGTCGTGCATGATGATCGGTGCGCCCAGCTCTTTGGCGTACTCGGCCCGCTCATACATCTCTTCCGGGCTGGGAGCGGTTACGTTCAGGTAGTGACCCTTGCGCTCGCCGGTCTCAGCCTGGGCCTTGTGCACTGCTTCCATCACAAAGTCGAAACGGTTACGCCAGCGCATGAACGGCTGAGAGTTCACGTTCTCATCGTCCTTGGTGAAGTCCAGACCACCACGCAACCCCTCGTAGCAGGCGCGACCGTAGTTCTTGGCCGACAGACCCAACTTCGGCTTGATGGTGCAGCCCAACAGCGGACGGCCATACTTGTTGAGTACATCACGCTCGACCTGAATGCCGTTGGGGGGACCATTACAGGTCATCACATAGGCAATCGGGAAGCGGACATCTTCCAGGCGAAGCGCACGTAGCGCCTTGAAACCAAACACGTTACCCACCAGCGAGGTGAGCACGTTTACAACCGAACCCTCTTCGAACAGATCGATCGGGTAGGCGATAAACGCATAAAAACAGGTGTCGTCACCCGGCACATCCTCGATGTGATACGCGCGACCCTTGTAGTAGTCCAGGTCGGTCAGCAGATCGGTCCAGACGGTGGTCCAGGTACCGGTCGAGCTCTCCGCAGCAACGGCTGCAGCGATCTCTTCACGGGGGACACCCGCCTGCGGGGTGATCTTGAAACAGGCCAACAGGTCAGTCTCTTTCGGAGTGTAGTCCGGGGTCCAGTAGGTGTCGCGATATTGCTTCACACCTGCATCGTAAGTCTTTGCCATTTCGTGCTCCTCTCGCAGTCAAGACAGGCGGATCTCACAAACGCGATCCGCCGGATTGAGGTCATCATAGGCAGAGCCGATCATTTATGGAAATAGATAGTTTCTATTGCTAGAATAGACAAAAGACTATGATTGATTCTCCTCGCACCCTGATCCATAACCTCACACTGCGGCAAATGCAAGTGCTTGCTACGGTTGCTCGCACCGGCAGCTATACCCGTGCAGCCGAACAACTGCACCTGACCCAGCCCACGGTCTACATGCAGGTGAAAAAATTAGCCGATGTGGTGCAGTTCCCGCTATTTGAACGGGTGGGAAAACAACTACATCTAACCACCGCAGGGCGCGAGATCGTCAGCGCCGCAGAAGACGTACTGACCCGGCTGAGTACCCTGGAAGATCATCTCATTTCCATTCGCGGCGATGTGCGCGGTGAGTTGCGGGTCGCAGTGGTCACCACCGCCAAGTATTTTATGCCTCACCTGCTGGGGGCGTTCTTGCAGCGCTACCCCGGTGTGACCCCCTACCTGACCGTCACCAACCGGGCACGGGTGCTGGAACACCTCATCGACAACCACAACGACTTCATCATCATGGGACAGGTGCCCCAGGACCTGGACGTGCACGCTTACCCGTTCTTTCAAAACGAGCTGGTAGTCGCCGCCCCGCCCAGCCACCCGCTGGCCCGCGCCTCCAACATCCCGTTACAGCGGCTGGCGCTGGAGCAGTTGCTGGTGCGAGAGCCCGGGTCCGGCACCCGTCTGGCACTGGAGCGCATGTTCGCCCAACGGGGGGTCACGGTAGACCCCTACATGGAACTGGGCAGCAGCGAGGCCATCAAACAGGCGGTGATCGCCGGCCTGGGTGTGTCGGCCCTGTCGCGCTTCAATCTGGAGCTGGAGTTGGCCGGTGGACTGGTCTGCATGTTGGATGTGGTTGGTTTTCCACTAAAAAGAGACTGGTACACAGTCTATTTAAAGAGCAAACAACTGTCGCTGGTCGCCCAGACCTTTCTCGATTTTGTACAGGATCAGGGGGCCACACTGTTACGACCAGCAGTCGCCACTCGCTAACCTGACAGGCGGCCTGACAACTCCCCCCTCCGTCGTTTTGGGTCTTTGGACAGGCCCGGCAAAGGCCTCCTGTATAAAAAAAATTTTATTGGTTTACGCCGCCTACCTGGCCTACCATTGACCGTAACATCACTGCCGATAAGGATTGCAAGAGTAGGCGCTGATCGATGTCATGCCTAGGAATTGGGCGTTTTTTGCCCTACTACCTATTACATAGATCTTCAACCCAGGTTTGTGTGGGGTTGTCATCAATCTACCGCTTTCGCAAGCAGCCGGACTGCGTAATACTGCCCTCTACGAGGGTAGAAAATCGGTCGATTCTGTGTGGGTAGTTTTTGCCGAAGACGTGCTGTAATCGCAGCCACGTATACGATAGCCGTTGGAGCATACTGTGGACGGATTCAAGACACTGGAACAACACCTTGAGGCCTGGGCCGGGGACGACCCCAAACGGTCTGCGCTTGCCAAGACGGTACTGGCCATCAGCGATACGTCGCTCAAGGTCAGTGACATGATCGCGCTGGGAGCCATGGCGGGCTCCATGGGTCAGGTGGTGGGCGACAACGCCGACGGAGACGCCCAGAAGCAGCTCGACGTGGTCGCCAACGAGATGTTTATCGAGGCCCTCCGAGACACTGCAGTCGGCCCATTCGGTTCCGAAGAGAACGAAGCGCCGTTCATGTTGCGTGAAGATGGCACCCTGGCAGTGGCCATGGACCCGCTTGACGGCTCTTCCAATATTGACACAAATGTATCTGTGGGCACGATTTTTTCGGTCTATCCGGCCCAAGATGGCCCGCCCGAGGCAAGCCTGTTGCAGCCCGGCACCTGCCAGTTGGCCGGCGGCTTTGTCATCTATGGCCCGCAGACCTCGCTGGTATTAACCTTGGGCGAAGGTACCCAGATCTTTACCGTGGATCGCTCCTCCAATGCCTATTACCTATGCCACGACAGTGTGCAGGTGGTGACCGGCAAGCGTGAGTATGCCATCAACGCGTCCAATTACAATTACTGGGAAAAGCCCCTCCAGGACTTCATTGATCACTGCATTTCCGAACCGGATCAGAAACGCGAGGGCGGTCGTTT
This sequence comes from Nitrospira sp., assembly GCA_026994095.1. Classification (GTDB taxonomy): domain Bacteria; phylum Nitrospirota; class JACRHL01; order JACRHL01; family JACRHL01; genus JALWRU01. The sequence continues at coordinate 3,935 of JALWRU010000241.1, forward strand.
CAACATGCGCTGGATCGCCTCACTGGTGGCAGAAAGCTATCGTATTCTGGCCCGTGGCGGCATCTTTCTCTATCCCCGTGATATGCGGCCCGGCTACCAGAACGGTCGTCTGCGGCTGATGTATGAGGCCAACCCCATCGCCATGCTGATCGAGCAGGCGGGCGGTGCTGCCACCGATGGAGTCAACCGCATCATGGAGATCACTCCCACTGAGTTTCATCAGCGGGTACCGTTTATTTTTGGCGACCACGAGAAGGTGACCGAGGTGGGCCGCTACCACACAGAACCCCACGCCATGGGCGAACGCTCGCCCCTGTTTGGACGGCGTGGATTGTTTCGAGCATAAGGGACCGAAATGTCGATTAAACACCCCATCATCTCCGTCACCGGCTCTTCTGGCGCGGGCACTTCGTCGGTAACCAATACCTTCAATACCATCTTCCGCCGCGAACAGGTCAATGCGATCTGCATCAAGGGCGATGCCTTCCATCGGTATGACCGTATGGAAATGAAGCGTGTGATGACCGAGCAGACCGCCAACGGCAACACCCGATTCAGCCATTTTGGTGAAGATGCCAACCTGCTGAACGAACTGGAAGAGACCTTCCGCAGCTACGGTGAGCGTGGTACCGGCAAGAACCGTCTCTATATCCACGATCAGGCCGAGTCGGAAGAGTACAACGCCCCTCCCGGCACCTTTACCGAGTGGGAGCAGATGCCGGAGGGTTCCGATCTGCTGTTCTATGAAGGGCTGCACGGTGCCATCGTGACCGACAAGGTCAACGTAGCCCGTCATGCGGACCTGAAGATCGGCGTGGTGCCGGTCATCAATCTGGAGTGGATCCAGAAACTGCACCGGGACCGGGACGCCCGTGGTTACTCCACCGAGGCGGTCACCGAGACCATCGTGCGACGGATCCCGGACTATGTGGACTATATCTGTCCGCAGTTTACCGAGACCGATATCAACTTCCAGCGGGTGCCGACGGTAGATACCTCCAACCCGTTCACCTCGCGCTGGATTCCCACCCCGGACGAGTCGCTGGTGGTGATCCGTTTCAAGGACCCCTACGGGTTCGACTTCCCCTATCTGGTGGCGATGCTCCCCGGCAGTTTCATGTCCCGGGCCAACTCCATCGTGATTCCCGGCAACAAGCTCGACCTTGCCATGCAACTTATCCTGACGCCGATGATCCAGCGTCTGATCGAACAAAAAAAGCGGTCCAACTAGACCGATGGAGATGCCATGAGTTCCGTACAGTCCGCCCCATCCCAGAAGGGCACCAGTCAACAGATTCAAATGGCCAACGCCATCCGTGCGCTGGCCATGGATGCGGTGCAAGCCGCCAACTCCGGCCACCCCGGTATGCCCATGGGTATGGCCGATGTGGCCACCGTGCTGTTCAACGACTTTTTGAAGTTCGACCCGACCGACGCCAAGTGGGCCGACCGGGACCGTTTCATCCTGTCGGCCGGTCACGGCTCCACCCTGCTCTACAGCCTGCTCTACCTGACCGGCTACGAGGACATGACCCTTGACGACCTGAAGGCCTTCCGGCAGTTGGGTGCCAAGACCGCAGGCCACCCGGAGTACGGTCACGCCTCGGGTATCGAGATGACCACCGGCCCGTTGGGTCAGGGCATCGCAACCGCCGTCGGCATGGCCTTGGCCGAACGCATGCACAACGCCCGCTACGGCGACGATCTGGTCGACCACCACACCTACGTGATTGCCGGTGACGGCTGCCTGATGGAGGGGATCAGCCACGAGGCCATCGATCTGGCGGGCCATTTGGGCCTGTCCCGGTTGATCGTCATGTTCGACGACAACTCCATCTGCATCGACGGCGACACCGGCCTGTCTACCTCGATGGATCAACTGGCGCG
>JALWRU010000242.1 GCA_026994095.1 Nitrospira sp.
GAGATCATTGCGCGGGTGCGGGCCGACGGCGACCGGGCAGTGGCCGACTATACCCGTCAGTTTGACCAGGTCGATCTGGACCGCCTGCCCATGGCGTTTACTGCCGAAGAAACCAAGGCCGCCTATGCGGAGGCCGACCCCAAGGTGGTCGATGCCCTGCGCTACGCCGCCGACCGTATCCGCCTGTTTCATGAGCGGCAACTGCGCGAGGGCTATCGTTACGAGTCGGAGCCCGGTGTCAGCCTGGGGCAGATTATCCGCCCGTTGGCGGTAGCCGGGGTCTATGTGCCCGGTGGCAAGGCGGCCTACCCGTCGTCGGTGTTGATGAACGTGATCCCCGCCAAGGTGGCCGGGGTGGGCAAAATCGTGATGGTCACTCCCACGCCGGGCGGGGCCATCAACCCCTATATTCTGGTGGCAGCGGATCTGGCGCAGGTGGATGTGGCCTTTCGTATCGGTGGGGCGCAGGCGGTGGCGGCCCTGGCCTACGGCACCGAGAGTGTGCCGCCGGTGGATACCATCGTTGGTCCCGGCAACATCTATGTGGCGACCGCCAAGCAGCAGGTGTTCGGCCAGTGCAATATCGATATGATTGCCGGTCCCAGCGAGATTCTGGTGATTGCCGACGATTCGGCCAACCCGGAGTTTGTGGCCTCGGACCTGTTGTCTCAGGCGGAGCATGACGAACTGGCCTCGGCCATTTTAGTAACCCCCAGTCAGGCCCTCGCCGATGCGGTGTCGGTTGCGGTAGTCGCACAGTTGGAGACCCTGCCTCGTGGTGAAATTGCCAAGCAGTCCATCGCCACCTACGGTGTGACCGTGGTGACCGACGACCTGGCGCAAGCAGCGCAGGTGGCCAACCGGGTCGCGCCGGAGCATCTGGAGTTGGCGGTGGCCGACCCGGAGGCCCTATTGCCGCAGATCCACAACGCCGGGGCGGTCTTTATGGGCCACTTCACCCCGGAGGCCATCGGCGATTATGTGGCAGGGCCGGACCATGTATTGCCCACCGGTGGCACGGCGCGTTTTTCGTCGCCGTTGAATGTGGACGATTTTATTAAAAAGATGAGCGTGCTGTGCTACTCCCGCGAGGCGTTCTCGCAGGTGGCGGAGAACTGCATTACCCTGTCGGACAGCGAGGGACTCACCGCTCACAGCCGTTCGGTACGACTGCGGCTGGACAACCCCGACAGTGCACCCGGATGACCTACATCGTCAGGAGATTTGCCCCATGACCACACCATCCGACGGTGGGCGCAACGCCACCGTCAGCCGTAAAACCAAAGAGACCGACATCGCCCTGCATCTGGCGCTGGACGGTGCCTCCAACGGCACCATCGATACCGGCTTGCCGTTTCTAGACCACATGCTCGACCATGTGCGCAAACACGGCTTTTTTGACCTGGAGGTCAAGGCGGTGGGCGATCTGGAGATCGACGAGCACCACACCGTAGAAGACATTGCCATCGTGTTGGGGGAGGCGCTCACCGAGGCGCTGGGTGATAAAAAGGGGATTCGTCGTTACGGTCACGGGCGGGTGCCCATGGACGAGGCGCTGGCAGATGTGACCCTGGATCTGTCCGGTCGGGTGGCGTTTGTGTGGCGGGTGGACTTTCCGCAAGGGGAGCGGGTGGGGCAGTTCAACGGCGCCATTCTAGAGCACTTTTTTGAGACCCTGGCCGCCAATGCCGGTATGAACCTGCATATTGACGTGCCCTACGGCCAGAACACCCACCACATATTTGAGGGCATCTTCAAGGCCTTTGCGCGGGCGCTGGATCAGGCCACCGGCATGGAGCTGCGCGCCCGCGGGGTGGTGCCGTCCACCAAGGGGTCCCTGTAACGCCGTGGCACCACGCATCGTCATTGTGGACTACGACCGGGGCAACCTGCGCTCGGTACAAAAGGGCTTTGAGCGGGTCGGTTACGACGCGGTAGTCTCACGCAACCCCAAAGACATCGCCAACGCCACCCACGTGGTATTGCCCGGTGTGGGGGCATTCTCCGACTGCATGGACAATCTGGACCGCTTTGAGTTGATCACCCCGGTGGTGGCGGCGGTGCGGTCCGGCAAGCCGTTTCTGGGCATCTGTCTGGGGTTGCAACTCCTGTTTGATGAGAGTGAAGAGTTTGGCCACCGGCCCGGACTGGGGCTGATCGGCGGGCGGGTACAGCCGTTTCCGGCGGATATGACCGACGCTGACAGCCACCGCCTGAAGGTGCCGCATATGGGCTGGAACCGGCTCCACATCGTGCGCCGGTCGCCAGTGTTTGAGCAGGTGCCGGACGGGGCCTACTGCTATTTTGTGCACTCGTATCATGTAGTGCCGGACGACCTGGGTGTGGTCTCCTGCACCACCCAGTACGGGGTGCTGTTTGCCGCAGCCATCTGGCGCGACAACGTGGTGGCCTGCCAGTTCCACCCGGAGAAGAGCGGCGAGACCGGACTGACCATGCTGAAATCTTTCGCCCAGTGGAAAGGCTGACTATGCTGGAGATTTTGCCCGCCATCGACCTGAAAGGGGGCCACTGCGTGCGCCTTAGTCAGGGCCGCATGGAAGACGCCACCGACTACGGCGACGACCCGGTGGCACAGGCCCGCACATGGGTCGAGCAGGGTGCCGAGTGGCTGCATCTGGTGGATCTGGACGGGGCCTTTGCCGGGGAGCCGAAGAACCTGGCCCCCATCACTGCCATTGCCGCCACCGGCATGGCCAAGGTGGAGGTGGGAGGCGGCATCCGCGATCTGGAGCGCATTAAACAGTATCTGGATGGTGGCGTGACCCGCGTGATTTTAGGCAGCGCCGCGGTCAAGAACCCGCAACTGGTAGAAGACGCCGCCAAGGTCTATCCGGGGCAGGTGGTGGTGGGTATCGATGCGGTTCAGGGCAAGGTGGCGATCTCTGGCTGGGCCGATATTACCGATGTGGAGGCCACCGAACTGGCCCGTCGCATGGCCGATGCGGGGGCGGCGGCGATCATCTACACCGACATCGACCGGGACGGTATGCAGACCGGCGTGAACACCGAGGCCACCGGCGCGGTAGCACGTCACTGTGGCATTCCGGTGATTGCCTCCGGTGGCATCTCGACGTTGGATCACATTCGTGCGCTGCTGCCGCTGGTGGGCGACGGGGTCTGTGGGGTGATTACCGGGCGGGCGATTTATGAGGGCAGTATGGATCTGGCGGCGGCCATCCGGCTGGGCAAGGGCGGCTGATGCTGGCCAAACGCATTATCCCCTGTCTGGACGTGGCCGAGGGTCGGGTGGTGAAGGGGGTCTCGTTTGTCGATCTGGTGGATGCGGGCGACCCGGTGGCGGTGGCACTGGCCTACAACGAGGCCGGGGCGGACGAGATTACCTTTTTAGACATTACCGCCTCCCATGAGAACCGGGGCACGATTATCGAGGTGGTCAACCACACCGCCGAGCAGGTCTTTATCCCGCTGACGGTGGGGGGAGGAGTCCGCACGCTGGAGGACATCCGGCGGCTGCTGCGGGCCGGGGCCGACAAGGTGGCCATCAACACCGCTGCGGTAGAACGGCCTGAATTTGTGGGCGAGGCGGCACGGGCCTTTGGCCGCCAATGTATCGTGGTGGCGGTGGACGCCAAGCGGCGCGATGCGGACGACCCGGCGGCGGGCTGGGAGGTCTATACCCACGGTGGTCGGCGACCACGGGGGCTGGATGCCATCGAATGGGTGGCCCACATGGAGTCCCTGGGGGCCGGGGAGATCCTGCTCACCAGCATGGATCAGGATGGTCAGCAGAGCGGTTATGACAATGCCTTAAATCGGGCGGCCACGGACACACTGGGCATCCCGCTGATCGCCTCCGGCGGGGTCGGTACGCTGGAGCACATGCTGGACGGCTTTACCGAAGGCGGTGCCGACGCGGTGCTGGCGGCGTCGATCTTTCATTTTGGCACCTATACCATCGACGAAACCAAAGCGTATCTGCGCGACAAGGGGGTGGTGATTCGCTGATGGATAGCCCTGAGAATTTAATCGATCAGGTGCGGTGGGATGAGGCCGGACTGGTGCCCACCATCGTGCAGCGCAATGACGATGGCCGGGTACTGATGCTGGCCTATATGAACCGGGAGAGCCTGGGACTGACCCTGCAAAGCGGTTACACCCACTTTTGGTCACGTTCGCGCAAGTCGTTGTGGAAGAAGGGGGAAACCTCCGGCCACCTGCAAGCGGTGCGCGACATTCGGCTGGATTGTGACGGCGATACGGTATTGGTGCGGGTGGATCAGAAGGGGCCTGCCTGTCATACCAACGCGCCCACCTGTTTTTATCGGTTGAGTGATGGCGAGGGAGTGCTGACCGAGCAGCCGGAGACTGCTTCGCTGGACGGTGTCTTGACGCAGGTGGCGGCGGTGATTGCCCAGCGGCGTGAGGCGGCGGACCCCAAGGCGTCTTATGTGGCCAGCCTGTTCCACAAGGGCCAGGACGCCATCCTGAAGAAGGTGGCCGAGGAGGCCGGGGAGGTGCTTCTGGCCGCCAAGGACCGGGACCCACAAAAATTGACCGCCGAGGTGGCCGATCTACTGTTTCATACGCTGGTGGCCATGGCCGAAGGCGGTGTGAGCACCGACGATGTGGCGGCGGAGCTGGCGCGCCGGTTTGGCATGTCGGGGCTGGCCGAGAAAGCCGCCCGACCTGATGGAGAAACCCCATGAGCGACTGTCTGTTTTGTAACATCGCCGCAGGCGAACTGCCCACCGAACTGGTATATGAAGACGACCGGTGTGTGGCGTTTGACGACATTGCCCCGCAGGCCCCGGTGCACACCCTCGTCATTCCGCGCCAGCATCTGGTGGATTTGAAAAGTGCGGATGACCCGGCCCTGCTGGGGCATCTGTTGGATGTGGCCCGGCAGATCGCGGCGGGGCGTGGTCTGACTGACTTCCGCACGGTCATCAACACCGGTGCCGAGGCCGGGCAGAGTGTGTTTCACCTGCACCTGCATATTCTAGGCGGGCGGGCCATGTCCTGGCCCCCGGGATAACCACCAGAATTCATCCGATGAGTCACCGACATCGGTCGGTTTTTACACGGAAAATTTGACCGACTAAAATGGTCGCCATTATATTTGGGGGAGGGGCCTCCTTTTCGGGTGCCCGTATGTAGACTGTAAGGAGGTGCTCCATGAGCTCCAATACCGATGTTGCCGTTGAAAATGCAGACGCAACCGATACCCTGACCATCGATCCATCGGCTTCGGATGCCATACTTGCCCTGTTCAAACGGCAGGGCAAAGAGGGGGCGGCCTTTCGCATCGGCATCATGGGGGGTGGCTGTTCCGGCCTGCAGTACCAGTTTTCGGTGGCCGATACCCCGGCGGAAGACGATCTGGTGGTGACCGGTGGGGGTGCCACGGTGGTGATCGACCCCAAAAGCGCGGTATTTGTGATGGGGTCGGTGCTGGCCTACGAGCGCAGCATGATGAAAGAGGGATTTGTGGTAAAAAACCCCAACGCCGAGCAGGACTGTTCTTGCGGCGAATCTTTTTCGGCCTGATCTGATTGTATTGTGGGGGCACGCTGGTGAAAGAGATCAAGGTCAAATGCCTGAGTTGTGGCTCCCTGGAAGGCGGCGACTTTTGCGGTGGTTGTCATACGGTGTTGCCACTCGAAGAGGGCGGTGACCGCATCGATTTTTTTGAGATGTTCAATCTCACCCCCCGCCCCTATGTGGACCAGAACCAGTTAAAAGCCCGTTTTCTGGAGTTGAGCCAGACCCTGCACCCGGACCGTAATCTGGCCGCAGGACCCGACGCCCAGGAGCGTATTCTGGCCCTGTC
>JALWRU010000243.1 GCA_026994095.1 Nitrospira sp.
CGCCGTATGTTGGGCGGTCTGGGGCGCTCGATAGGGCGCATCGTATCGGCCACCGAACAGTTGGCCGGAGCCGCCTCCCATCAGATTGACAACGTGTCTGCCCAGAACGATGTCACCACCCAGATCTCTACCACCATGCAGCAGTTGCAGGGTTCCTGCGACGACATGACCGACAAAAGCGAGATGATGGTGCAGATCTCCCGTGCGGCGGAGGAAGAGTGCCGCAAGGGCCATACTTATCTGTCCAATTCCCAGCAGGGCATGGGTGAGATCAAGCAGGAGGTGGAGCGCATCACCGACCACATGCGCACCCTGGAAGAGAAGTCGCACCAGATCAGCGGCGTGCTGGAGATCATCAACGACATGGCCTCCCAGACCAACCTCTTGTCTATCAACGCCACCATTGAGGCGGCCGGTGCCGGTGAAGCCGGTCGGCGGTTTGCAGTGGTCGCCGAAGAGATTCGTCTGCTGGCAGAGCGGGCGGTGGAGTCCACCGACGAGATTCGGGCGCTCATTGATGACATTCAGGAGACCGCGCGGGTGACCTTCAACGCCACTGCTGACGGCGCTCAGGCGGTGGACCGGGGGCTGGCGGACAGCAACAACATCGCCAACAATTTTAACGCCTTGATCGCGCTGGTCACCCAGACCGCAGAGGCGGTCCAGTCGATTGAATCGACCGCCCGTGAGCAGGGGATGGCGGTGACTCAGGTGACCGACGCCATTACCTCACTATCGGATATGTCCTCTGAGTCAGAGCGCCACTTTGGCGACACCCTGGAGACCATTCAAGGGCTCTCCAACCTGTCACGCACACTGGAAGGCATGGCAGGCAGGCAGACCAGCGGCGAGGACCGGCAGTGATCGCACGATTGGCTCATCTGATGAAGGCGTTGCGTACCGGGCAGGGGGTTCGTATCGTCGCCGCGGTTGGTGTGATGGGCGTGCTGCTGATCAGCGCCGCATGGCCACTGATGAAGGGGCTGGAGCGCAACTATGTGATGGCCTCTTCGGTATCGCAGCAGTTGGTGCCCACGGCCAATCAGGTGCGCAATATGGTCAAGCATATGCTGGAGGCCAAGAGTGCGCTGGAGGTGTTTTTGCTCACCTCTGACCTGTCCGAGCAACACCAGTTCAATGAAGCGCTGGACCGGATCCATATCTCCTTGAGCGAGTTGGAGTCCATGGATCAGACCGACGCCTTTGGTCATGATCACACCTTGAACCGTCAACTGGTGGCGGTGCGCAAGCTGTTGTCCCGTCTGGAGGATCAGGGCAAGGAGGTGTATGCGCTGCATCAACGTCCAGACAACGTCAAAGCGGCCCATCTGATCAATACCCGTGGTGAAAAGCTGCTGGCGCGGACTTACGCCTACATCCATATGGTGATGGATACGGCCTTGAATCAGGGCAACGAGCGGGACATGTTGTTTTTCTCTGCCATGACCGGCTATCAGGACAGCTTGAGCCGCATGATGAGCAGTGTGCGCGGTTACCTGTTTATGAAAGAGGCCCGCTTTCAGCTTCAGTACAGTGAGGAGTTGCGCAGGAACACCACTATTTACGGCATCGTGCATCAGAACATGACCGGGGGCAATCCGGCAGCGATGGCCTTTTTCAAGATGATTGATGCCAGCAGGAGCCGTCTGCTGCAGACCCTGGAAGAGGCGTTTGAACTACGCAATGCCAGTAGCTGGCGGCAGGACCTGTTCTATTACAACAGCCAGATTGTGCCCACGCTGGAGTCGTTCAAATGGGCCTTGTATGCCCTGTCAGACAGCACCAGCGAAGCCATCGTTACCCACACCTCTGACAGCATGGCCCACAGCCTGTCCCTGCGGGAGGGCAGCGTTGCAACGCTGGCCGTGGTGCTGTTGATCGGCGCCATGCTGGGGGGCTGGATTTTCTGGTGCGTGCGGGTCTTTACCCGCCGGGTGGGTGAGGCCTCTACCGATCTGGAGCGCATGGCCTACAAGGTCGACGAAGAGACCGGTCAACAGGCCCGCGAGGTGACCTGTCAGGTGCAGGAAATCGGCGATGTGTATCGCAATATCCATGTATTCAAGGACACCATCTCCAGCATCCGTTCACAGACCGAGGTGATGACCCAGCAGACCGATATCGCCAGTCTGGAGTGTGTGCAGGGCATGGAGGTGCTCAGCGACTCTCAGGAGCGTATGGCGGCGATCCTGAGGAATGCCCGGGAGATCTCTACTGCGATGGAAAAGGCCAAGGCCCAGACCCAGCAGATGGATGGCATCCTTGCCATTCTCGATGAACTGGTAGACCAGACCAAGCTGCTGTCATTTAACGCCACCATCGAGGCGGCTGGTGCAGGCATCTCTGGTACCCGCTTTGCTGTGGTGGCCAAACATGTGCGGCGGTTGGCCAACCGGGCACAGGAGTCCACCCAGGAAATTCGCGGCATGATTCGCAAGATTCAGCAGACCACCGAGGAGACCCGTCAGGCCACCGAGCGCGGCACGATAGCGGTCAACGAGGGGGAGGGCTTGATGCACGTGGTGACCGAACGGCTGGACGCCATCGTCGCTGCGGTCAGTCAGGTGTCCGACGTGGCAGGCAGCATCTATATCGCTACCCAGGATCAGGATCGGGCCATCGTCGATGTAGACCGCTTTGTGGATCAGGCGCGGGAGACTTCCGAGCGGGTGTCAGTACGCACCGACCGCAACCTGGAGACCGTGGCAGCACTGCGCAAGACCGCTGAGAATCTGCACCGTCTGGCAGGGCTGGAGTAATGGCCATTGCAGCAATCGCCAGCGTGATCTGCACCCGCATGCGGGGGTGTCATGGACCCGCTTAGATTTTTCAGGATTGAGGCCCAGGACCATCTGGAGGGCCTCAGCGATGGATTACTGACGCTGGAGCAGGACCCGCAGAATGAAGAGGCGTTGAAGTCTCTGTTCCGCATGGCCCACACCCTTAAAGGGTCAGCCCGTATGGTGTCACTCACCGATTTAGGTGATGTGGCCCATAAAATGGAAGATGTGCTGGGGGCCATTCGCGAGGGCGATAAACAGGCCACCGAGACGGTCATCAGCGCCATGTTGGCAGCGGTAACGGTTATTGAAGGGCTGTTGGCCAGTGCCAGTGACGACGGTCCGCCTCCGCCGGATTTTCAAGCGGTCATCGACCGCTTGTCGACCCTATGGGAGACGCAGGACGAGGAGGATTCAGCCCCTGACCCAGCGCCCGAGGCGGTGTCAGATGCTGCATCCGATGAGCCTCCGCAGGAGAAGAAAAAGAGTGGGCTACCCGCTTCTGCCCCGCTCCCCGAGTGGTCAGATGACAATGAAGAAGAGGTTCTGGCAGCTGTCTATGGTGCCGAAGAGCGCAGCGAAGCTGATGGAGTGCCGGAGGCAACAGTAGCCGAACCCGCAGTCGTCGAGCCCGCAGTATCCGATCCGGCAGTGGTGGAACCGACCGCTGAGACGGGGCCTCAAGCGGAGGTGCCGCGGCTTAAAATCACCCTCGACAAGGTGGATCGTCTGGTCAATCTGACCAGCGAACTGTTGATTCACCACATCCGCTTTGAAGACCAGAACCGCTATTTTCAAGCTGTATCCCAGGACGCTCAACGGGCGTTCAAGGCGTTGGCCCAGGTACAGGAGTGGATCAACAACCCCGAGGTGAAGAACCTGCTGGACCAGGTCACCGATACCAAGGTCATGCGTGCCGACCTGTCGCGGTTGCGCTCGGTCGAACTGGCCAACGGCATCAAGGCGTGTGCGTCGTTGATGAAGGGCCAGATCTCCCAGTTGGATCAGCTCTCGTCCGCGCTGCACGATGGCGTCATGGACCTGCGCATGCTGCCCGCCTCGACTCTCACCACCCCGCTCAAACTGGTGGTGCGAGAGACCGCCATCGAGTTGGGACGCAAGGTACGCCTGAAGGTCGAAGGAGAGAATATCGACATCGACAAGGCCCTGCTGGAGGGCATTCGGGAGCCGCTGGCCCACCTGATTCGTAATGCGGTGGACCACGGCATTGAACTGCCGGAGGAGCGGGTCAATGCCGGTAAGGAGCCTTACGGGGAGATTCATCTGTCGTTTCGTCGCAGGGGGGCGCGTATCCAGATCGAGGTGCGCGACGATGGTCGTGGAATCCATCTGGAAAAAATAAAAAAGATTGCGGTGTCCAAAGGGTTTATGGACCCGTTTGATGCGGAGACTGCCCGCCCGGCGGAGCTGTATCGCTGTCTGCTCAAACCCGGGTTTTCGACCACCAAGGGGGTCTCCAAGACCTCTGGCCGAGGGGTGGGCATGGATGTGGTGGCCAGCAACATCAAGGCACTCAAGGGTACTGTTGAGATTGCCAGCAAACCGGGACAGGGCATGACCGTGGGGCTGCATTTGCCAGTCAATCTGTCGACCATGGACGGCTTTATGTTCGAGTCGGACGGTCGTACCTTCGCGGTCACCCTGTCGGCGGTGGAGCAGGTGCGGCGGTTTAACCCCGACGGTCTGGGACGCTGTGCCGACCGACCGGTCATTGAGATCGATCATCACTCGGTACCGTATATCTCCATGCGTTCCCTGCTTGCGGCCAGCGATACGGACCACCCACATGAGGTGGTGGTATTGCGTTCCGGTGATGATCAACTGGCGCTGGGCATTGACCGGGTGGTGGGGGTGCGCACCATGATTGTGAAGCCGTTGCCGATCCATGTAGGTGAATTGCCCATGGTAAGCGGTATGACGGTATTGGCCGACGGACGGCCAGCAGTGATCGCCGATGTGGCCCATCTCCTTGCAATGGCAACCCGCCTGGATGGGGGCAGTCCCATCACCGATGATACCGTCGATGAGCCGGTCGGTCAGGCCGGCTCGATCCGGGTGCTGGTGGTCGATGATTCATTAAGTGCCCGCATGATGCACAAAGGGTTGCTTGAGTCCGCCGGTCATCACGTGACGCTTGCGGTGGATGGCGAAGACGGCTGGCTGATGCTCAAAAAGGGTAATTTTGATCTGGTCATCAGCGACCTGGAGATGCCCCGGCTGGACGGGTGGTCGTTTGTACGGCGTATCCGCCAACATGCAGAGACCCGTGATTGCCCGGTGATTGTGATGTCGTCCCTGGCCACCGAAGCAGACCAGCAGAAGGGGTTTGAGGCGGGGGCCAATGCCTATCTGGTGAAGGGCGAAGTGAACCAGCGACTTTTGGAAGAGACTGTAGAACGGCTTGTCGGAGGGAATATATGACCACTCAAACCAACGGACACGTGGCGGTTGTGGACGATAGTTTAACGGTCCGCATGATGTTACAAGAGCAGTTGCAGCAGGCGGGCTACCAGGTGACCCTGTTTGAAGACGGGGACGCTGTCGTCGAGTATTTAAAGGCCACTGCGGACTGGCCTGATCTGGTACTGCTGGATTTGGTGATGCCCGGAATCGACGGCATTAGCGTGCTGGAATTTATCAAAAGCCAGGACTGGCAGGGGTTTTTGCCCGTTATTCTGCTAACATCAATGTCGGATATTGAAGATCGGGTGCGGGGGTTGGATCAGGGTGCGGAAGATTACATCGCCAAACCGTTCGATTCGTCCGATCTGCTGGCACGGGTGCGAGCTCAATTACGCATCAAACGCCTGCAGGATGAAATGGCAGATCAAAACATTGCGCTGGCGAAGGTCAACCAGGAAAATCACCGTTTGCTGCAAGAGTTGGAAGTTAAAAATGAGCAGCTCAAACAGGCTGCAACGACCGACGCGCTCACCGGTTTGAACAACCGTGGAGAGATTGAACGGTTCGTCACAGACGAGTCGGCTCGGGTGCGGCGATTTGC
>JALWRU010000244.1 GCA_026994095.1 Nitrospira sp.
GCCGTGGCTGCGCCATAGGCCAGCGTCGGTCGCCAGTGCCAGCGGGAGGGGGTCGCCGTCCCACGATCCGGTGCCAGCAGGCGGGCCATTAATTGCCAACTGTTGGGGAGTATCAGCACCATGGCCAACAACCCGGCCAGCATGGCCCATGCCAATGGTCCGATGAGCGTTCTGGCCCCCACCATGCTGCCCAGTCCGTGCTGGCCCGCCATTCCGGCCAGCACGGTGGTGGCCACCTGAAAATTGTCGGCCCGGAACAGCACCCAGGCGGCGGTCACCGCCAGCAGGGTAAGCAGGCGGCCCAGTCCCCGACCCCACACGGTAGAGCGGCTCAGGTCGTGGCCAAGGCGGCGGCGCAGGGCGTGCCAGCCGTGGTTGATGACCAGCATCAGGCCGTGGACTCCGCCCCACACCACAAAGGTCCATGCGGCCCCGTGCCACAGGCCGCCCAGCAGCATGGTTAACAGCAGGTTCACATAGCGGCGGAGGGTGCCCTTGCGGTTACCTCCCAGCGGAAAGTAGAGGTACTCCCGCAGAAAACGCGACAGGGTGATGTGCCAGCGCCGCCAGAAGTCGATGATGTTGACCGCCTGATAGGGTGATAGAAAATTGACCGGCAGCCGAATGCCAATCATCAGCGCCAGCCCCAGCGCCATGTCGGAATAACCCGAGAAATCAAAATAGAGTTGCAGGGTAAAGGCCAGCGCCCCGCCCCAGCCGTCCAGCAGGGTGATCGGTATGCCCACCTGCGCCAGATCAAATACCCGCGTGGCGAACGGCTCGACACTGTCGGCGATGACCACCTTCTTGAACAGGCCGATGAAAAAAAGGGTCATTCCCGCCGCCAGATACAGCGGGTTGAGTCGGTAGACCGCCGCCTGCACAAACTGGCCGATCATCTCTTTGTGATGGACGATGGGGCCTGCCACCAACTGGGGAAAGAAGGTCACAAACAGGGCGTAATGGAGCAGGCTGTACTCTTCGGTTTCATCCCGGTAGACATCCACCAGATAGGCGATCTGCTGGAAGGTGAAAAAGGAGATGGCCAGCGGTAGCAGGATGGTATCAAACTCGAATGAGCTGCCCGATACCTGCCCGGCGACCCCCACCAGAAACCCGGCGTATTTGTAGTACCCCAACAGCAGCAGATTGGCGCTGACGGCCACTGTTAACAGGCCCTTGCGGGTACGGCCCTGCCCGGCAGCGATCCACCGGCCCGCCATAAAATTAAACAGGGTAGAGCCGACCACCAGCACCACATAGGGTGGGTGCCACCAGCCATAAAATACCAGCGATGCCAGCACCAGCCAGCAGGTGGCGGCATTCAGCCAGCCGCGTCCGCCCAGCCAGAAAAAGATCGTCAGGGCGACCGGCAGGAACCCCAGAATAAACAGATACGAATTGAACAGCATAGCGGGTCGGAGAGCAGCTCCCTACAGGTGGCCGGGTGGGTCACACACCCCACCGGTAGCCATAGTGTAGGAGATTTGGCAGACCGTGTTCGACCGGGGCGGACGGTGGGGTTACTTCTCCAGCAGTCCCGGCCACAGCCGGTCGGCTTCGACAATAAAGTGGTCCCGGTCCTTGAGCCATTTTTTCTGCACTCTGGCGCTGTAGTTCAGGTACAGCTTGCCGTCCACAATGGTCCATTCATCCGGGTCAATCCCGGCGATTTTGTTGAAGGCGGCCGCATAGGCGCAGTAGCCGCCGTAGCGCGGGGCGTATTGCTCCGGCTCGGCGGCGAACAGGTCCCGGTGTTCGGTGCTGGCAAAGTACCAGTTGGCCCCCTGCCACTCCAGCGTGATCTGTTTGTTGCCCTTCACCGGCGCGCGGTCGGTGAAATAGGCCACCGGGTCGTAGCCCTTGATGGCCTTGTTACCAAAGAAGGTGGTGTTGATGGGGTCGGTGGCCCAGACGGCAGTGCTGGTCATCACTGACAGCCCCAGCGCCAGCAATAGCCCTGCGCCGATTGATCTCCAGGAAAGGGGCGGTGTCATGGTTGTTCTCCCGATGGGGTGGGGGGCGAAAAGGTGGGGCGGTAGTGCATGGTTGCGTTAATTACCCGCTGATACAGGGTCAGCCCGTTTGCTGGCGGTACCGATATAGCGCTCGTACTTGGACGGGTACAGTTTGCGGGTATCCACCAGCACGAAGTTGTCGATGCAGTTGTTAAACCCTACATCCAGTCCCGGTGCCAGCATGTAGACCCCACCGGGCGGGGCCAGTGCGGTGTACTGCTTGAACAGGGCCGGAATGGCACAGCCCATGTTGCGCAGACTGTCCTTGAGGACCCGCAGTTCGGTTTTGTAATCGTCACCGGGAAAGAGCGCCTTGCAGTCTGCTTCAATCTGCGGGTCGGCCTTGTAGGGGTACAGCGGTCGTACCAGTTGCAGACCGTCGCCGCCAAAGTGCTGCTGATAGAACACGGTCAACATGGCCTGGGCCTGCTGGGGGTACTCGCTGCTGATGCTGACCGCGCCAAACAGGTAGTGGTACTGGGGGTTCTGACGGATGTAGGTGCCGATGCCGTACCACAGGTAATCGAGACTGCGGCTGCCCCAGTAGCGCGGTTGTACAAAGCTGCGGCCAAACTCCAGCCCCTGTTCCAGATAGGGGCGTGCGGCAGGCAGGTATTCATAAATGGTTGAGCTGTAGAGCGCCTTGTCGCCTTTTTGGGCGATGGTCTCACCGGCGGCGCAGAAACGGTAACCGCCCACCAGCTCCAGCTCGTCATCGTCCCACAGCAGCAGGTGCATGTAGTCCTGATCGTAGTGGTCCAGATCGCGCCGTTTGCCGGTGCCCTCGCCCACCGCCCGGAAGGTGACCTCGCGAATACGCCCCAGCTCACGCATGGTGCAGGAGTCCTTGACGTAGGCGGTCAGGTGAATCTCTTTGCCGTCCGGGGTGATGCCCAGTAGCGGGCTGGCCTTGATCTCGTCACGCAGGGCACGGCGGTCTTCCGGGTGGGCGATGGGGGCCTCGGTCTCGAAGATCCCCTTGCGGTTTCTGCCGATGGTGTAGACATGTTTTTTAATGAGCTGCGCCAGTTCGCCCTTGTCGAGCCGCATGTGGCTGTAGTTGTCGAACTTGATTTGGCGGCCCACCCGTAACTCCAGTTGACCGTGCCGCTGTTTGAACATCTCGTGGGCCAGCCACAGGGTCGAAATCTTGCGGGCCACCAGCGACAGCAGGTAAAAGAAGGTGGAGTTGCGGGCGTTCACATAGACCGGCAGAATCGGGCTGCGGGTCGAGGCGGCCAGACTCAAAAAGCCGCGCCGCCATTCACCGTCACGGATGCCCTGCCAGCCAAAGCGTGACACCACCCCGGCAGGAAAGATAACCACCGCGCCATCGTTGTTCAGGTGGCTGCGGACGTCCTGTATATTGCTCTTGGTGGTCTTGCCGGTCATGTTGTCCATCGGGAACAACATGGAGCGCAGCGGTTCAATATGACCCAGAATCCGGTTGCCGACGATCTTGACGTCGGGTCGTACCGACTTGAGCAGGTGGATCAGGCAGAGCGCATCCAGAGAGCCCAACGGGTGATTGGCCACCACCATCACCCGTCCCTGGGCGGGGATATTCTCCAACTCCTGAGAACGCACCTGATAGCTGAAATCGAGAAACTGCAGGCCCTGATCGATCAGGTCGTAACCGGACAGGTGCGGGTAGCGCCGGGCAAACTCGTGGAACTCTTTTTCGTGCAGCAGCTTGCGCAGCACCATGATGAGCGGCTTCTGCCCGCGCACGTTGGGCAGATGGGTCTCGACCACGTCCTTGACGTTAATCATCGGGACCCGGTGGGGGCGTTCAGCAGCGGCGACACCAGCCGCGCAAACTGGCGCAGGTTGTGGGGGCGGTGGCCCTGATCCCGGTTGTAGGCACCGATGCTCATGGCCGAGCGCCACTGCTTGAAAAAGACCCGGTAGGCATATAGCACCGAATGGCGCGGGTCGTAGATGTGGGCCGCCTCCGAGGCGACACCGTTGACCTCCAGGATCTGAAAATTCTTGCCGTTCCACAGGTCGTCGGGCTGTTCGACCTTGATGTCATAGCGACCAAAAAAGAAGGCAGGCATGCTGCGGCTGATGGATTCGATGGCGTCCGTCAGGGCTGGTGAGATGCGGTGGTTGCCGTCTAAAAATAGCGCTCCACCGCAGTGGCTGCCAGTCTCCACCAGCGCAAAGGAGTCTCCTTTGGGCAGAATTTCATGTAGCCGCTGATGGTGCTTGTCCAAAAAGAAGCGCGCCATAAAATGGGCGCGCGGATCGCTCAGGATGAGCTGCTCCAGCGACGACACCCCATCGCCGGTCAGGACGGGGTAACGCTTGTCGGTGACCGAAAAAATAGCCCCTTTGGGGTGCTTGGGGTGGCGCATATAGAACACCCCGTACTCCTGCCCTGCGGCGTACTGTTGCAGGATGGTATCGCCGCTGGCGCGGGTCAGGTAGGTGGCCAGCCGTTCGGCGGAGGGGATGATCTCTACACCCCGGCCGCGCTCGCCCTGATCCGGCTTGAGTACCACCGGATAGGTCAGCCCCTTGGCATCAATAAACGCAGTGGCGGTGGCGATGCGATCGGCCACCGGCAGGGATGCGGCAAGGGTGACAAACCTGGGCACACAGTCCGGGTGAAGTGTGGCGATCTTGTTGAGCTCGGCACTTTTACTGGCCCCCAACAGGCCCCCGGCCCCGGACATGCCCGGATTGGTGACGGTAAAGACCAGCCCCCGGTGGCGGATGCAGAGCGCAACGATATAGAGCACCACCGGAAGGTAGAACAGCCACATGGGCCAGAACTCCCAGCGCAAGGCCCGTCGCATACTGGAGCGGGCCAGCTGCCAGCGGCGTGATCGGGAGGTGGTCACCTAAGCGCCCTTGACGGCCAGATGCAGGGTCTGCATCGGTTGTTGCTGACACGGTGCGCCCGTCTGGTAGCGCATGGTGACCTGCCGGGGTCCGGCCTCTACCTCGGTGTAACTGACCGTGTGGGCGTCGGATCGGTGCATACAGATGGAGCCGGGGCCGCGCTCCGGCAGGTGGCTCCGGTGCAGCTCACGCAGGGGCCGGGCAGCGGCTTGCTGGTTGGTTGGAGTCTGGCCGGTCTGGTGTTGGCTCGTCTGGTGTCGATAGACCGCTTGTCGCCCGGCAATCACCTGCTGGCTGTCCACCGATGAAGACGTCAGCATCGGTTCGGTTACCACCTCCTGCTGAAGCTGCTGCCCGTCCCAGCGGAAGCAGACGGGGGCTGCGTCTGGCATCATGGCCAGCACCACAAAACTACGAAAGTGGGACCAGTCGCCATCGGTCATCTGTTGCGCTACTGCCGTCAGGTCCGGGCAGCCTGACAGGCGTGTGACCAACTGTCCCCGGCTGTGCCACTGGTCGCCGGTCGGCGGGTGGCTGGCGGGGCGGTCGGTATCGCGGTAGCCGTTCAACAGGCAGACCGCCAGACCGTATTCGTTGGCGCCGATCCAGCTACCGCCGCCGTCCGGGTCCTGTGGTGCCAGATAGCGGGTGCCGTCCTGCTCGCGCAGGGCAGCAGGCAGTGCAATGCTGCGGGTGCGCTGTTCATCCCGGTTAAAACAGAGGGTATACCCGGACGGGTGGTTGGCCCAGGTCACGGTACACATGGGCTAGACCAGTTGGTCTTCATGACGTGCAGTGGAGGGAGCCAGTGCCAGACGGCGGTCAGCGGCGACACCGACCTGCTGCAAAATAACGGTCATCATGGCGATGTGATGCACCGTGTGGCTGTGCAAAAAGGCCATCTCGCGGGACAGGGTGGAATCGGTCAGCAGTCCGG
>JALWRU010000245.1 GCA_026994095.1 Nitrospira sp.
CTCGCGCACGTTACCGGGCCAACTGTACTGGGTCATCGCATCCATCACCCCATCACCAAATTGCAGACGGGTGGACCCTAACTGGCTGCTACAGCGGCGCAAAAACATCTGTGCCAGCGGCGGAATGTCGTCGGCCCGGTCACACAGGGCCGGCAAGGTTATGGCGACCACCTTGATACGGTAGTACAGATCTTCCCGGAACAGCCCCTGATGGACCATCTCCTCCAGATTGCGGTTGGTGGCCGAGATGATGCGGGCGTCGACCGGGGTCTCGCTGCCACCCCCCAGGCGCTGGACCACACCGGACTGTAAAAAACGCAGGAGTTTGGGCTGTACCGACAGGGGCAATTCGCCGATCTCGTCTAAAAAGAGGGTGCCCTTGTGGGCCTGCTCTGCCAGGCCAGCGCGTCGTTTTTTGGCGTCGGTGAAGGCACCGGCCTCGTGACCAAACAGCTCCCCCTCAAACAGGCTTTCGGGGATGGCACCGCAGTTGACTGGCACAAACGGCCCCCGTTGCCTGAGGCTTTCATCGTGCAGGGCCTGGGCGACCATCTCTTTACCGGTGCCGCTGGGGCCTTCAATGAGCACCGGCTCCTGAGACGGGGCGACCCGCCGGATCAGCCGAAAGACTTTTTCCATGGCCCGCGACTGGCCAACCATCTGCCCTACGCTGCCACCGGTCTGTGACCGGGAGTCGGCCAGTTCATTTTCCAACGTATGGATATGGTGTGCCCGCCGGATCGATACCGCCAATTCGTCCAGATCTACCGGCTTGGCGTAAAAATCGGTGGCCCCCAGCTCAATGGCCTTCAGGGCATTTTCTTTGTCTGGATTGCCGGTGATGACAATCACCTGCACACGGGCATCGGTCTGCAAGATGTGGCGTAACAGACGCAACCCTTCCGAGGCGTTGCGCGGGTCCGGCGGCAGCCCCAGGTCCAGGGCGATGACCGCCGGTTTGAAATTGGCCAGGGCCGCGTCAACGCTGTCACTGTCCCAGGCGAAGGCCAGTTCGTAGTCGCTGGCAAAGGCCCATTTCATCTGGTTACGGATGGCCTCGTCGTCATCGACGATAAGCAGCCGTGCCGGTGCGGTTGGCTCAGTGCTCATACTACCTCCTGACCGACTGTTGCGGACGACCCGCTCACGGGCAGTCGCACAGTAAATTTGGTGCCCACATTCGGGCTGGAGATCACCGTCAGGTGGCCACCCAACTGTTGTACGATCCGGCGGGCCTGAAACAGACCAATCCCCATGCCTTGCTGTTTGGTGCTGGCAAACGGTTTGAACAGTTTTTGCTCGATAAAATCGGGCGCCATGCCGCAGCCGTCGTCTTCAACTTCCACGTAGACCTCCCTCCCTCGCAGCTCGCCACTAAGCTGGATCAGACGGGCACCCGCCTCGGCAGCATTGTTCACCAGATTGGTAAAGACACTGTCCAGGTCTGTGGCGTCTGCTGCACATGGTAGCGGCCCTGCCACCCGAACTTCTACTGTGGAGTCGCCATTTTCCTGCCAACGCCGACTCCACTCGGTCAGCAGGTCCGCCAGATCGATGGGGCGGGCCGGGGCGGGCTGGTGCTCCCGCAGTGAGCGCAGCCGTGCCGACAGCTCGTTCATCTGCGATACCGCCGCCCGCAGGCTGCTTTCCGCATCGTCCCAAAACTCCGGGTTGGTGCGGTTTTTATGGATGTTCTGGGCCAGTAACCCCAACGAGTTAGTGGTGTTTTTCATGTCGTGAATGAAAAAGGTGGAGAGCTGATGTAGCGCGGCCTGCTCGCGGGTCTCGGCCAGATCGGTGCCCAGTTGCAAGTTGCGGATGGCCACCCCCGCCTGCGCGCCGATGGCGGTGGCCAGGGCCAGGTCTTCCATGTGATAGGGGCTGCCGGATTTGCGCGGCCCGATACCCAGCCAGCCAATTTGCTCATCCCCGACCCGCAAGGGCAGGTAGTGAATGAGGGCGGTGTCCCCGACTTTGCGAAACACCACCACGCGCCGATGGTCGGTACCCCAGGCCGGGTGCGAATCGCTCTCCAGTTCTCCCAGCGGCTGACGGGCCAGCGGCTCGGTTTCGCCGGTGGAGAGGGAGCGGTAGCCTCGACCCTGGCCCTCTTCGATCAACACCTTGACGTAGTTGGCACCAAGGGTGGAGCGGATGATACGGTCCAGCGCCCGCATCAGCGCCTCCAGCGAATGCTCGCGGGCGATGGAGCGGGTCACCTTTTGCCACACCACCTGATAGTCGTGCCGGTTTTTATAGAAGTTGCGGTCTACAAAGTGGCGCACCTTCCAGCGCAGGGTATCCGACAGCAGGGCGATCACCAGCACTGCCAGCGCCACAAACACCCCGGCGGAGATGGTCACCACCGACGGCTGCCCGCCCAGCATGCGCGCGCCGTAGACCAACAGCCCCAGAATCAGCAGGTAGCTGCTGACCGCCAGCAGGGTGATGGAGTTGTAGATGACGTAGCGAGAGATAAATACGTCGACGCTCAACAGCCGGTGGCGGACGACCGCGAACCCCAGCATGGAGCCACCGATGATGGTAGCGACCGCCAGCTGCGGCCCCACGTTCACATCGATCATGGCGTAGAGAATGGCCAGGGTCGCCAGATAGACCCGCATGGCGGCCACAAAGCCGATTCCCACCAGCAGGTATTTAAGCTGCCAGCGAACGGCCTCGTGGGCGGACCGGTAGATGTTCTCCAGTTGCAGCAGCACAATCAGCAACAGCCCCAGTTGCAGGGCCACAGCAATCTGTCCCAGGCTGTTTAGCGGCATGCCCAGGGTATGAGTTGGCAGGTGCCACCGTCCCGGCACCAGCATCCCGGCAGTCGCGAGCGCCGCCAGCGCAACCCCGGTGCGGCGGGCACGGCGCAACAGGGTGGTGCTCTGGCGGGTGGCACGGGCGATGGCCGTCACAAAATAGAGCAGCGCCGCCGGCAGCCACACCTCTGCCAGCAGCCAGCCGGACATGCCGATGCGGTAGCTGAACAGGGTACCCACATGGGACAGGGTCAGGCAGAGCAATACCCCGGCGCAGGCCTGATTGAGTCGCTTTTCCCGCCCCCGTGACAGGGTCAGCAGGGCCAGCCCCAGCGCCTCGAAGGCGGCGATCACCAGTACGGTGCTGGAGAACGCTACCTCCGACATGGCGTGTCTATTTGATGGTCAGGCCGCACGGAGCCCGTGACCGGTATCAGTAGTGTGGTTGCGGCAATAAAGCACTATCGCTTGAGCACATCCCAGCCGTCCGGGGTGCCGTTGTCGCTGCGGACCGACAGCCCCCAGATCAGCAGAATGGCCAGCATGCTCATCAGTTGCATGCCGATGGCGGGAAATACAATGGGATCGACCGTGGCCTTGGCGGCAGTCTTGCCGATGCTGGGCATCAACAGTCCAGCCACCAGCCAGCAGACCGGGTACAGCAGGCCGCCGATACCGACCCCCAGGGAGAAGACCATCTTCCAGCGGGCAGACACCCAGCTCAGTCCCAGTGCCAAAATGAGGCCCACCGACATGGCGCCGATGCCGGTGCCGTGAAAATGCCCCCGAAGCACGTATCGGAACGACTTTTTTTCAATCTGTTCCGGGCTTTTTGTGAGCAGGTCCGGATTGTTGGGGTGGTCGGTAATCTGTTGCGAGATCCACCCCTCGATGGAGTGTTCTGCCACCCCCACCGACATGCCAATTGCCTCACCAAAGCAGATGGTGAGGATGGCAAATACCAGCCCCAGCGCCACCGGTTTGAGTTGGCTTGTAATCGATTGTGTGTCGCTACCCATGATGGTATTCCCCCGTTGCGATGATGGGGTGCAATCCCCCCGTTCTCTTATCGACCGGAACCGGCTGGCAGATTACCGTGGCACAAACAGGGCCGGTTGTAGCTCCTCCGGGACCGGCTCTCCCAGCATGACCAGATTGGTGGCCGCCACATGGGACAGCCCCGGCGTGGTATCGACCGTATCGTCCTGCGCGGGCTGCCTGAGGGCATACGCAGGCTCTCGCTCCGGATCGAATATCGCCGCCGGAACCAGGTTGAGTGAATGTTTGGTGCTGGCCTCGACTTCACCGTGTTTGTTGGTGACAAACATCTCGTCGGCGTTGCCGTGGTCGGCGGTCACCAATGCGGTACCGCCCACTTGGCCGAGCGCGGCAAAAATGCGTCCCAGTGCTTGATCGACGGCCACAGTCGCCGCCATGGCCGCATCAAAGTTGCCGGTGTGGCCGACCATATCGGTGTTGGCAAAGTTGATCAGACCAAAGCGGTGCTGGCCGTCCAGAATAAACTGGCAGGCCTGCGCGGCGATTTCGGGCGCTTTCATCTGCGGGGCATCGTCAAAGGAGATTCCCCGGTCCGAGTTGATCAACTGGTACTGCTCCATGCGGTCGTCCAGCGGCAGCCGATAGCCGCCGTTAAAAAAGAACGTTACATGGGCAAATTTTTGGGTCTCTGCCAGTCGAAACTGGCGGTGGCCCTGCTCTAGAATGCGTCGCCCGAAGGGGTTGTCCACCTTGGTGGGGCCCATTAACTGGAGCGCGGGCAGGTTGGTATCTTCGTCATAGACCATCATGCCTGCATACAGCAGTTCAGGCATCCGGCCCCGGTCAAAGGCGGTAAAACCGGCTTCGGTAAAGGCCTGGGAGATCTGGATGGCCCGGTCACCGCGAAAATTGATGTTGATGACCGCGTCGCCATCGGCCATGGCCCCGACCGGGCGGCCGTGCTCGGCCACCACAAACGGCGGCAGGTCTTGATCGACAATGCTCTTGTCGCTGGCGCGGGCGGCCTCGATGGCCTCGGTGGCACTGCCGAACATGGGGGTGTCGATGCCCAGCACGTGGGCATTCCACCCGGCCTGCATCTTGTTCCACTGCCGGTCCCGGTCCATGGTGATGGTCTCCCGGCCACCGCCGGAGGCGATGCGGTAGTCCCGGTCCGATTGGCGGTTGATCGACGTCAGTACCGCTTCAATCTGGTCTACATAGTCCAGTGCGGTCTGGATGCCTACGTCGCGCCCATCCAGCAATATATGCAGGCGAAGCTGTTTGACGCCCCCCTCGTGGGCATGCCGGATCAAGGCAATAAAGTGGTCAATATGGCTATGGATATTGCCGTCCGACAGCAATCCGAGCAGGTGGAGTGTGCCGCCGCCTGCGCACCGCTCCATCACCTGCACCAATGCGTCGCTACGAAAAAACGAGCCGTCCTTGATGGCCTGATTGATGCGGGTCGGTCCTTGATCGAGAATCTGGCCCGCACCCATGGTCAGGTGGCCGACCTCCGAGCCACCCAGGTCTTTGGCGGCAGGTAGCCCCACAAATGGGCCGTGGGTCACCAGCCGGGTGACGGCATGGCCGGAAAACAACCGGTCCAGATGGGGGGTGGATGCCGCATGAATAGCGTCCCATTTGGGGTGTTTTCCCAGCCCGAAGCCGTCCAGCACGATCAACAGGTGGATCGGGCGACGGGCAAAGCGGTCGGCAAGGGAGGCAGAAAATGAGCGGTAGGAAGGATCCATCGGACTCCGTAGGGCGACAGGTAGGTGGGGTCGCGGCCCCGGCGGGCCTGCAAACGCCGCCAGAATACCATAGCCTGCGCCGGGGTAACCGGGGGGTTCGACGAAAGTCGGCGGTGTGACTGGAGTAGGCGGTTACAGGTCTGTACAATAGTAGGGTGATGGCCATTCGACCTGTACTCTCTTATCCCGACCCATTCCTGCGTGAAAAATCGCAGCCAGTCACCCGTTTTGGTGAGGTGCTCGACGACCTGATCCGTGACATGGCGGAGACCATGTGGGACGA
>JALWRU010000246.1 GCA_026994095.1 Nitrospira sp.
ACATCCTCGACGTAGCGCTGCTACGCCTCCGGTATTGCCCTCACCTGCGAGAACTGGCGGCCATCTATCGGCGTCCGCTTTTGGCTTGTGAGCAACCTCTCCGGCTCCCGAAAATCCTCGACGTACAGAAGTACGCCTCCGGTATTGCCCTCACCTGCGAGAACTGGCGGCCATCTATCGGCGTCCGCTTTTGGCTTGTGAGCAACCTCTCCGGCTCCCGAAAATCCTCGACGTACAGAAGTACGCCTCCGGTATTTCGCTCACCTGCGAGAACGCCCACAAACCAAAATCGAACGCCTACGTCGGTTGATATTCTGGGTGGGCGAGGCTGGTTACAGGCTGGCCTTTTTTGTATTTATAGGAATGGTCACCCCCAGCCCCGTGCAGCATGGTGGCCCGCTTGCCCATCGCGTCCCTAGTCCGCTGCCCTTATCGCAGCAGGCCGCGCCTGCGAATCGCAAGTTGCGCATGGTGTGGGGTGGTTTGCCTTCGTACTGTAGATGGTGTCACCGGTTGTGGCCGGTTCTGCTTGTCTATTTATGGAGGTTTGCCATGGGGTTTCGTCGTTTGCAATTTACCCGCACACCCTCGCCACGACCTGCTCCGGGCGGGGCCGTTGCCGATCTATCGGAGGCGGCAGATGGCTGGCCTTGTCTGTGTAACTACTGCCGCCGTATTCGGGGCGACTCTGCCCGCCACGAACGGGCGCGCCAGCGTTACATCAAGCAGATGCAGACGGATGCGGAGGGCGCTTAACGGTGACCGATTCTCATCATCCCACCGACCCACCGCCCGTGTGGCGGCTGGATCGCAAGATATCACTGGGCCATTTGATCACCAGTTTGACCGTCGTGGTCGGGCTGGTGTTGTGGGGGGCGGAACTGGAGAGCCGGGTGGCGGTGGCGGAGAGTTCTGCTCCGCGTCAGCGCCTGACCGATCAACGGCAGGACGAGGACCTGCTGCGCCTGCGGCAGGAAATTAAAGAGGAGCTGACCCGGATCAACAGCAAGCTGGACCGCTACTTTCTGGCCGGTCGTTGAGCGTGGCCCGCCATAAATCCCCCGGCAACCGCCACCACCGCAGCCAATTACAAGAAGTATTGAGACGGCGGGCGGCGGGCGAGACGTTGAAAGCCATCTGCCGCGATCCGCACATGCCGTGTCGATCGACGGTTTACAACTGGCTTGCGCAGCAACCCTCCACCGAAATGCCGTCCCCCGATGATGCGGTTCCGGCCACGGTTGCCGACCTGCCCCGACCGACCGGTTATAACGACGCGGTTGCCGAGGCCATCTGTATGCAGCTTTCGCTCGGCCATTCGTTGCATGAGATCTGCCGGGAAGAGGCCATGCCTGGTCGGGCTACGGTGCTGGGGTGGCTTGATCACAACCCTCTTTTTCACAAGCGCTATACCGCCGCCCGTCTGCGACAGGCCCACGCGCTGGTAGACGAGATGCTGGCACTCAGCCGCTCCGATGTCTCCCCGGCAGAGAAGAGCGCCCGCGCCGCCATCCTCAAGTGGGCGGCGGCACGGCTACATCCCAATCGGTATGGCGACCGCCCGGTAACGGTGGACGCGCTGCCCACCGGCCCGGTATTTACCGTAGTAACCCGCGCCAGCAACGACAGTGGCAGTAGCGCTGAAGACGGTATCGACGGGTAGGGGGCGAATCGCCCCTGTTCAGGCCTGGTGCCATCGCCTGTCGGTGGTTGTCAGTTATCTATTATAGATAGATAGGGGGGTACAACTCCGCCCCGCATCCGCAGCCGGTGGGCGCAGTGGTGGTTCAGAGATGGGTGTTGATACCCGCCCCGGCAGTGCTACTACCGGGGCGGGCCAGTCCCAAACGCTATTTATGCCAATCCCAACGTGCAGTGTTAGTCCAGATCGATAAGAATCTGGCGTACGACACCACAAATCACCGCAGGCCCATCGACCTCCAGCACCGGATAACGGGGGTTGATGGGTGCCAGAAACCGACGCCCGCCCTCCATCACCAGCTTTTTGAAGGTGGCTTCGGCGTCATCTTCTAAACGCACCACGACCAGTGAGCCGTTGTCGGCTTCACGTTCAGGGTCGACCACAATCACCGCGCCGTTCGGGCAGAGCGGTTCCATGCTGTCACCCCGTACCCGCAGCGCAAACGCAGAAGCGCCTACGTGGCGGGTGGTCTCGATCCAGGTTTCTGCATCTCCCGGCTGGAAGTTGTCGATGGCGTCGGCCCAGTTACCGGCAGCTACCCAGCTGACCAGTGGCAAACGAGCCACCATGGCCGGAGCGGCTTCCAACTGGGCGTTGCGACGTCGTTGGCCTTGGCTTCCATACTGGGAAGCAGGGTCGTCAACTTCCCGAAATACCCCGGTAGAGGCCAGCACCGGCATGCGATAGCCGGGGCCTCCCTCAGACGGCAGGACATCCATCCAGCCGTGGGGCTTGCCCATACCGCGCTCAAGGCGGCGGGCCACATCATCTCCCATTTGCCGCTGGGTACGGCGGCTTAATATTTGACTCAAATATGCCGGGTTAACCCCGGTTTGTGCGGCTAGCTTGCGCTGAGTGCCTGACTCCCCAATCAGTCGTCTCAGGTTATGCAGCCGAATGGCCTTGGCGTCCATACTCCTCATTCCAGTTGTTCCCCCCCGGTTTCTCTTAATGATAAATGACCGGCGCCCCAAGCACCACCTTGGAGGGCAGTTAATTCAACATAAATCCGGTTTTTTGCTGAGTTGTTCCGGCGTTTGTTGTCATCAGATGCCGCCACGGCTGTCGTCCCCTCCTTGCGGTGGGGGAAAAGCGGTCGGAGGCGCCGGGGAACGGGAGACCATATCGTCCAGCCAGCCTTCGGGCTGGGCCAGGGCCTGTTCCACCTGTCGCGCCAATGCGCTTTCAAACGGCAAACGGCCCTCTGCCACCTGTTGCAGGTAGAGTGCATCCACTTGAATACGGCGGGCGACCTGCTTTAGCGAATCGTCCATCAACAGCCGCAGCAGCCATTGCCGTCGTGCCCCGGCAATGCCGTAGACCACCGAGGGGTGCAGACCCTCTCGCAGGGCGGTGGGACCGCCGCTGGCCCGGTCCATCCAGCCAAAGCGCTTGCCCATGCGGCGCTCCAGTTGGCGAGCCATCTGCTGGCCCATCCGGTGGTCAGGAAGCCCGCTCAATACCCGCTGTAGTGCGCTTGCCGTCACCAGGGTACGGGCCGCAAGCGCGTCAATTCCACCGGTCTCCCGGATCAGAATCAGCAGGTTTGCCCGACGGTATTTATAACAATCCAGCGGCATGAGATTATATTTAGCATAATGATATAAGATGAGGCAAGCTTAACTCCATTTCGCTCTTGACTATTGATTTAGCGATTCGCTATGTTTTCGATCATGGAATTACGTCACTACATGCACATCGCTCATCCGCGAGAGCGTCAGCGGCTGGCGCAGGAAAGCGGCACCACGGTGGGTTATCTCTATCAAGTGGCGGGTGGTCACCGTCGCCCCGGTGCAGCGCTGGCCCTGCGGGTGGAGCGGGCCACACGAGGAGCGGTCTGCCGCTGTCGGCTGCGGCCCGATCTGTTTTCACCGGAGCAGTGCGCGCAGGTGGGCCATCCCCACGGTCAGCCGACGGCACACTGTGCGACTCCGCTCGGGCCGTACCTGTATCCCCGTTGCGTTATGACCAGCCACAAGCCGGTGGTCTCGTCCGATCAGGTCGGCAAGGTCCAGTTCTGATGCGGGCCTACTCAAAAATATCACCACGCTTCTGGAGCGGCGATCTGGGCCACCGGCTGCGCAATGAGCCGCCCCATGTGATGTTGGTGGCACTCTATCTGTTGACCTGCCCCAGCGCCAACATGATCGGCCTGTACTACCTGCCCTGGCCGCTGGTCGCCCACGAGACTGGCCTCACCGGCACGCAGGTAGCAGAGGCGCTGGCCCGGCTTGAGGCGCTCGATTTTGTCAGCCTGGATGAAGCGGTTGAAAACGTTTGGGTACACGAGATGGCCCGCTATCAGGTGGGTGATACCCTGCACCCGAAAGACAACCGGGTGACCGGGATTCGCAATTTGCTGGAGCGGTCTGGCACCACCCGCCTGACCGGACGATTTCTGGCCCGCTATGCCAAGGTTTATCACCTGCAAGATGTTCAGGTTGATGTCGCGCCAGCTGCCGACGACGCTGATCGGGTGAGCGGTGCAGGTGCCCCCCCGCAGGCCGCCTGCCCGGACTGCCGTCGTACCCACCCGAATCGGGTCGCTGCCATCGCGGTTGCGGCAGTACCGGTGACCTCGGCGACTCCGCGAGCGCCAGACGGCGCACCGCATGGCACATCGGGGGGCCGTAAACGGGCTCGAACCCGTTCCGGTCGGCCCAGCCGTTCCAACGACGACGATTCGCTGGTGGCCCGCAATCGCACAGCGCTGGAGCATCGCCAGCGAGGCGACGGCCCGGACCCGCCAACTCAGGACCCGCCCGTCAAAAGTTCACCTGAAGCCCCGCCGTAAACAGACGGCATCGGTATCGAGTTAAAAAGGATCGTTATGGAGATGGCCACCCTGTGGATGCGCATGATCGAGTTGTACGGTCGGCGCTGGACCCATCAATTTGGTGAGATTCCGCCACCGGGTCAGGACCATTCGGCCATGCGTTCCTGGGCTGCCGGGCTGCGCGACAAGTCGTCGAGCCAGTTGCGGACGGGCATCAGAAAGTGTGTGGAGAGTGGCAGGCCGTGGCCCCCCAGCCTGCCCGAGTTCCACGCCCTGTGCCAGATCACCCCGGCTGACCTGAAACTGCCACCGCCACCACAGGCCATCGAGCAGGCCCATCGCCACCGGGCAGAACCTGCCCGTATGCACCCGGCAGTGGCGGCCACGGTAGCGGCACTGGCGCGGGACCGCTCCCCTGAGTGGCATTCGATCAGCCAGCGGGAGGCGGCGTTTTTGCGGGTCTATCGATTCATCTGCAAGCGCTTGATCAACGGCCAGTCGATCGACGAGCCGGTACCCCGATCGGTCATTCAGCCGGAACCAATTGATCCTCCGGCCACGCCGGAACAGGCGCGGATCTGGTTACAGACCCTGCGCCGGATGGTGACCGATGGGCCACTGCCGGACCCGTTACCCGTTACTTCATCGATACCCACCGGCTCCAGGGAGGGGGCCAAGCATGGCACTGAATAACGTCATCCGTCGCATCATCGATCAAGGCCCCCGGTACCAGCCGGTCGGCTCCAGCGACTCGCACGGGGTGGCCCGTCTGTCTACCCCTCGCCCCCGGCCCGGTCGCCCCGATGCCAAGCCGTCGCTGGAGCGTGTGACCGTTGCGCCAACGCCCCCGCGTGGGCCGTCCGGTGCGTCTGATCGGCTCGACGGTCAGCAAGTGCTGGCCCTGCGCCTGGCCAAGCTGGGGCTGCCGGAGCGGCCCCAGTACCGCACCGGTCTGGTGGCCCGAATTCTGGGGGTGAGCCGTGAAACCGTACGCCAGTACACCCTGTTATGGGAGCCGGAGGAGATCCCCCTGCGTAACCCGATTGGGCTGTTTTCCTATACGTTGAAGCGTCATCGGCGGGTGCCACATGAGGCGTTGGTGAGGTGGATTGATCAAAACAGTACCTATCACCGCCAAATCTTGTAGCTTTCTATCGGCGTCCGCTTTTGACTTGTGGGCAACCTCTCCGGCTCGGCGAAATCCTCAACGTAGCGCTGCTACGCCTGCGGTTTCACCTCACCTGCGAGAACAC
>JALWRU010000247.1 GCA_026994095.1 Nitrospira sp.
TGCTGGCCGGCAAAATGGACGTAGGTATCGCCCTTGTGGCGGGTCCAGTCGGTGCCGTTCCAGCCGCCACGCCGGTGCCACAGTCCGGTGGACAGGTCGTACACCCAGGTGGCGTTGCCTGCGGGCAGGGTCAACACATAAAAGGTATGCCCCTCCTGATGGTAGGCGTAACCCACCGCATCGGCCACCTGCGGGTATTGGGCCAGTTGGTGTTCCAGCGCCGGGGTGGAGACGACCCGGCCAGAGCTGCCGGAGGACTGGATGATCTGTAACCTGCCGTTGGCATCATTGGCCAGCCATAGCAGTGACTCCCCGGCGCGGGCCACCGAGCGGGCCGCTGCGCAGCCCCGGTCGGAGCGTGCGCCGCCCACCGGGTTGAAGGGGAATACCTCGCCGGACTGGAACCAGACCTCGGTACTCTGGCGACCAAACAGCCACAGGTGACCGGCGTGGGCGGTGAGGGCGATCAGCCCGTCCGGGTCGGACTCGGCGGTGGCAAAGTCGAGGGCGTCGATCAGGTTGGCCGGGTCGGTGGCGTACAGAATACTGACCATAAACTGGCCCGGTTGGGCCGGATTATCGACAATAAAATACCCACCTAAAAAGGCCACCTGAGTCGCGGCGGGAAAGTCCGGATCGGTCACCGGGCTGAGGGCGATGCCGTCCCACAGGTAGCCGCCTGCGCCATCTACCAGCAAGGTGCGCTGGCCGTTGTCGGCAAAACAGACCGGCCCGGAGGCTGTGGCAAGCGTGCCGCAGGCGGTGGCCACCCCGGCGCTGTCAACCTTATATAGGGTATCGCCGGAGACCGCTAACAACAGCCCGCCGAAGCGGTGCATACCGCGCACCGGGGTGGTGCCGATGGTGGTGAAGCGGCGTAGCCCCGGTGTGCTGTAGAGGGCCGACACGGTGCGCCCGTCCGGGCCGCCGGTGACCGGGTACAGATTGACGCAGGTCTGGGCATTCAAGTCGGGGGAGCGCTCGCTGTAGGCCCCGCCGATGAGTGGAATCTGCATGGTTAAAACACCTCTTGGTGGGTTAAAAACTGCGGTTCCCAGCGCAGGCCGATCTCACCGAAGTAGCGCCCCTCGGGGGTACTGCACCAGAGGCAGCGGCCGTAATCGGCAATCAGGCTGACCCCCCATTTGATGGGCACCCCCACCCGCAACGACCAGCTGGGTCGCCAGCTACTGACGCCCCAGTCGGCTGCCGACCAGGCGGCGTAACCGTTGGCCGCCACCGGTCGCCACCGTTGCACCCCGTAGGTGACGGCATCAATCTGGGTCCACAGGTGCGGGTGCAGCCGCAGGCGCAGATCACCGGCCAGCACATAGACGGTGCTTTGTCGATCCACCACCCGTTCGTTGTGGGGGATGCGCGAGCGCGCCTCCAGCCCCAGCCGCTCGATGGTCAGGCCGTGGGCCACGGTGGGTAGCAGCAGAATGAGCAGGATCAATAGCAGGCGGATCACTGCCAGTACCCCACCAGTATCAGGTTGATGAGGTTGATGGTTCCGGGAGTGGTCTCTGACCAGCTCACGCCAAATGAGCGGTTGGCCCCCAGAATGGCGGTGTGGCGGGCGTAGACTTTGGATGTGGTCTGATGGGCCGGGTCCTGATAGCTACCGGCGCTGTACTCCATCCCGCCGACGGGCGTGGCGTTGTTAAAAAACAGTACGCCGCCCTGGATGTTGGGGGAGTTGCCCACCCCGGTGGATGTCTCCATCTCGATCACCACATCAATCGCCGTGGCATTGGCCGGGATGAGGTTCAGGTCGGCCCACACGTAGTTGACCCCGCCCACCAGCGCATCCCCCACGGTGCCGCCTGCCTGTGGCACTGTACCCAACACCGGGAAGCGGCCCGTGGTTGTGGTGTCCTCGCGGGCGTAGAAGGTGCCGATGGTACGAAAGTTGGTAGCCGCCGCTGCCGGCTGCAGGGCAAATGCCGACGCTTCCAGCCCGTCTACCGTGTCCGCATCCAGCCCGCTTGCGGCCCCCTGTGGGCTGATGCTGGTGGGGGGTTGTGTGCCGGTGTGATTGGCGCGGTCGGCCAGTGCCGCAGGGGTCAGGCCGCCCACAGTGGCGGCGTCTCCGGTGATGCTGGCGGGCAATTTGGCGGCCCCGTCCAGCGCCAGCAGAGTATTGGCGCTGGCACTGGTGGTGGCGTGCAGGCCGTCTACGGTGTCTGCATTGACGTTCAAGGCGTTGATATCGGCCTGGGTCTGATCGACTGTGGCACCGGCGTCGATACCAGCCAGTTTGCTGCTGTTGGCCAGCAACATAACTTTATCCGAGGCGGCCATAAAACCGGAGGCAGTGGCGGTGGCCACCCGCCACACCGGCTGCACCTGGAGCGCGTCAAAGTAGGCCGAGCCTGCTACCGCCACCGAGTCGTGCCCGCCGGTCAGGCGCAGTTTGAAGAAGCGCGCCGCACTGGCGGGCAGTACCACCGCCCGCTGTTGAAACAGCCCCCAAACGGTGGGGTTGCTGGTCTGGTTGTCGTACACGCTGGTGGTCGAGACGAGTTGTTTGGCACTGTCGTACCACAACATGTCCACCACACAACGCAGGGTGGGTACGGTGGTTTTAAGGGCAAAGGTCACCTCCAGATCGACCCCCGGAGTGACCGGCGAAAAGGCCGCCGTGGTGGCAAAACCACCGCCGTTACCCACTCCACCCGGATGCACAAATCGCAGCGCCGCCTCGCCCTGATGCACCTGTGGTGCGGGGTTGCTGCTGGCGTTGTAGCGCTCGGTAGTGACCTGCCCGCCGCTGTAGGGGGTCAGCTCCCAGCCGTCCGGCTGACCGTCGCTGTCGCTGTCGTTCTCAAAGGAGCCGTTGGCGATCAGGCTGACCGCCGGTTGCGGGGTGTCGGCCACTTGTGGGTCGAAGCCGTCCAGTTCATATACCAGTACGTCGGCAGCGTCGGTCAGGCGCAGTTTGTAAAGACCGTTGCCCCAATGGATATTGGCCTCGCCACGGGCGTTTAACACCACCGGATTGGGGTGGGGGGTCAGGCCACTGGCGTCGGCGTAGGTCGCTTTTAGGGTGGTGGTGCCGGCGGCGTAGGTGGTGAGTTTTCCCCCCACCAGCGGCGCACCGTTGGCATCGTGGGCGTGGAAGACCGGCGAGGCGGTGGCGCGGGCGGTCATTTCTGCACCGTGATGATGATCGGCTCGCCGTGGCGTACGCCGCCCGTGTGGGTGGTGTCGTACAGTACCAGCCGTGCAGCCCAGCGGCCCGTGTCTGCGTCGGTGAACAGGCTGCCCAGCATGACCTGTACCTGCCCTGTATTGCCGCCCGGATGCACGGTGAAGCGGGCCGGGTCGGTGGCCATGTTGACGGTTTTTTGACCGCCCCCGGCGACCTGCTCCAGCTCCAGCTCGATCTGGTTTCCGGACAGTTGGGTCAGGTCCAGCAGCACCCCGTCGGTATAGATGCTCAAGGTGGCGTCGTTGTCGTGACCGGCGTAGACGTTGAAGTTTACGGGCATAGGTACACCGTTCTGTCTGGTTGGGTGGTGATGACCACCCGGCGTGGTTGGAAAGTGGTAACGATCTTGCGCCTGCCGTTCAGCAGGCTGGTGGCCGGTGGCGGAGTACTGTCGTTGCCCAGCCGGAATAGCAGCAGGGGGATCATGCCGGGACTCCTTTGATAACGCCCCGTCTCATGCCGGGTCTACGCTCACAATCGGATCCCCGGCAGCCGTAGTAACCGCGGCGGTGTGGCTGGTGGCGATGTCGTCCTCTTTGCTGACCGTGAGGGTGCCGCCGTTGATGGCCACCTTGTTGCGGTTCATCCTGAGCGCCTGCCGCACGGTTCGTTTGGTATTGCTGCCGGTGTCGGTGCCTGCGGCCATGTCCCGGTCCAGCAGGGTGTCGGCAATGGCGGTGCGCTCTGCGCTGGTGAGGCTGCCGCCGCCGGTCACGGTGACCGGGTTGCTGACCGACGCCACCACCTGCCCCGCTGCCAGATTGACCGCATTGGTGAGCGCCGTGGTGGTCGTGACCGTGCCCACAGTGACACCGCTCTGGTCTGCGTTCAGGTCCACCGGGCCGCTCGGCTGGCGACTGCTGACTGCCGCATCCAGGAGGTTGCCGATCAGGTTGCCTGCGGTACCGGCAGGGTATGCGCCCGGCACCGTTGAGGCCATGGGGTCACCCGCGCTCTGGGCGTCGGTGAGGGCCTTGCCGGTGGAGCCAACGGCCTGGTGGGTGGCGGTGGCCTCGTTCCACACCTTGGCGGGGACCGAGTCCAGGTCGGCAATTGTCCCGGCCAGACCGGGCGCGGTTCCGCCGCCGATCAGGTCGATGGCAGGCTGATTAAAGCCGGTGTCACCATTGATGCGTACGCCGGGTGCGTTCACCCCGCCGTCAATTTGCAACGGCGCGCCGGTCCACTGGCTGCTGTGGATCGGTGCAGCGGTTCCCAACGCCATCTGTCGTGCCGACAGCACACAGTTGGGGCCGCCGTGGGTGACATTATCGGCCAGCACCACTTGCAGATAGTGGGGGCTGAACTGGTCTTCCTGCTTGAATAAAAAGCCGTTGGTAATGTTACGAATATCGGCCAGATAGGTGGTGATGGAAGTGGTGTTGAACGGGCCGTTCAGGTCCATGGCGTCGCGCACCTGTTGCTGGGTTAATCCGCCCCCTCCCGCACCGGTCACCCAGGCGGCATCTCCTCGGTTGCGTAACGCCTCCAGCGAATCGGTGGTGGTATTGAAGGTCGTTCCGGCCATGTCTTTAATCAGCCGTCCGATGCTGCCAACGGTGGTGATGCCGTTGGTCAGCCGGTTCCAGATGTCGGCGCTTAAGGTGCCGAAGCTGGTGAGGGTGCGGGCGGTGCTGGCCCACACCTTGTCGGCAGCGGTCTGCAGCAGATCGACCGGATTGGAAACCGTGGCTACGGTGGAGACCGACGCCACCGTATCGACGGCTGCGCGGAAGGTAGAAGGCCCGGCCCCCTTGACCTCCACCCGCTCACCGGGCATCAGGCCGCCGTCGGAATCCGCATAGATCGGCAGGTAGGCCGTATCGGCGGCAGGCAGTACGTAGCCAGTCACATCGCGCCATACCGAAAGGCTCTGCCCCGGCGGCGTCACCTCGGTCAGACCACGGGCGGGGGTGACGTGGCCACTGGCCTTGAAGGTCAGGTCAGAGAAGTCGAGAAACAGGCCGTCCGACTCCCGCTGGATCAGCACGTCTACGGAGGTAATGTAGGTGCCAGTCTCCAGATAGTTGGCAAAAAAGGTACTGCCCTGCGCCCGAATGCCCATTAGCGAATCCTCCGCGTCTTGCTCGTGATTGTGTCCAGTTTTTGATTGATCGAACCCGCCGCCGGGATGCCACCGGGCAGCAGTTGCATGGCATCCGCCACCTGTTGCTGTGTGAGGGGCGTGCCACCGCCGCCCACCGTATCCACCACAAACGCGTGTCGCCGGGCGGTTGTCCCGCTACCCACATCGCTCACCACCGCAGTACAGCCGGTGCCGTTGGCTACACCCGTCACGGTCCAGTTGCTGACATACAGCGGCTTGAACAGGGCATACGTATCAGACGCCGCTATCGCAAACGGCAGCTCCGGCGAAAACGTCAGGGTGCCGCTGACTGACGCGGTGACAACCGCCTCAAGGCCGATATTGCTGCCCGCCGTAAACCGGGCAACGTAGCCGACCCACGTCCCGGTAGCCTCGGTG
>JALWRU010000248.1:0-5383 GCA_026994095.1 Nitrospira sp.
GGTGTGTGTTGGGGCATCTGTATGCTGTTTTAGTTGAGATTGTTGGAATGAAAACGCTGTCGTTTCGTAAGCAGGACCAGCCGATCAAGTGGTTTGTGGTAGATGCCACCGACCAGACTTTGGGTCGCCTGGCCTCGCAGGTCGCCACCATTTTGCGCGGCAAGCACAAGGCCACCTATACCCCTCACGAGGACCTGGGTGACCACGTCATTGTGATTAACAGTGACAAGATCAAGTTCACCGGCAACAAGCTGAAGAACAAGGTCTACTACCGTCACACCGGTTATGTGGGCGGCATCAAGAGCATCACTGCCGAGAAGCAGATGGCCAAGGACTCCACGGTGGTCATTCACTCGGCCATCAAGGGCATGCTGCCTCGCACCCGTTTGGGTAGCAGCATGATCAGCAAGCTGCGTGTCTACACCGACGCCAATCACGGTCAGGAGGCCCAGCAGCCTGAGCCGTTGACCCTGCGTCACAGCTAATCCCCCAATTTTGTTTGACTGTTAGGAACACGGATTCATGAGCACCATTACCGCAACCACCGGACGCCGCAAAGAATCGATCGCGCGGGTCCGTATGACGGAAGGCACCGGCAAGCTGCTGATCAACAAGCGCGAGGCACGCGAGTATCTCAAGCGTGACACCTTGCTGCGTATCGCCACCCAGCCGCTCGACCTGCTGGAGATGATGGACCGCTACGACATCCTGGTAAACGTACACGGCGGTGGCCTGTCGGGTCAGGCGGGTGCCATCCGTCTTGGCATTGCCCGCGCCCTGAACGAGATCGACCGTGAGGGCAACCGCCCCCGCTTGAAGGCTGCCGGCTACCTCACCCGCGATTCGCGTGTGGTGGAGCGTAAAAAGCCGGG
The DNA here is from genome assembly GCA_026994095.1 of Nitrospira sp. GTDB lineage: Bacteria > Nitrospirota > JACRHL01 > JACRHL01 > JACRHL01 > JALWRU01. The sequence goes on from JALWRU010000248.1 coordinate 873, forward strand.
TCAGCCGTCTGCCCGTAAGAAGTTCCAGTTCTCCAAGAGATAACGCCTGGACTCAACGCCGTTTCTGTAAAAACGGAGGAGATGGCGCGAGCCTCTCCTCCGTTTTTTTTGCCCCGTACCGTGTGCTGCCTGCCCCGTTTTTTTGCAAAGGAGTTGCCCCATGTCTGATGTTGCTACCACCCCGGACGGTCGACCGATTCAAAAGATTGCTGTGCTGGGGGCCACCGGTTACGTGGGTGGCCAACTGCTGTCGCTGCTGGTGGGCCATCCGCAGGTCACGGTCAGCCACGCCACCTCGGTTCACTATGCGGGCAAGACCCTGGGCGACGTCTACCCGTCCCTGGCGCCGATTGCCGACCAGCCGTTGACTGAACTGGATGTGGACGCCATCAATGCCGAGGCCGACTTTGTTATCTCCTGCCTGCCCCACGGGGAGGCGGCTGAACTGTTGACACCGTTCATCACCGGCGGCAAGCGCATTCTCGATCTGAGCGCCGATTTTCGTTTTTCTGACCCGAAGGTCTATGAAACCGCCTATGGCAAACCTCACCCCATGCCCAAGGTGACCCGCACCGCCGAGTACGGGCTGGCAGAATTGAACCCCAAACCGATCGCCCGCGCGCGGGTGGTGGGGGTACCGGGCTGTTACCCGACCGCCGCCCTGCTGGCATTGGTGCCGCTGTTGCGACGGGGCTGGGTCGATCCGGAGATCGGTGTCATCGTCGATGGTAAGTCGGGCATCTCTGGCGCCGGGCGCGAGGCCCGCACCGGCAGCCTGTTCGGCGAAGTGGCCGAAGGCGTACGGGCCTATAACGTGGGCAGCCACCGGCACCAGCCGGAGATGGCCTTTCAGGCAGAGGCCCTGTCCGGCACTGCCATGCCCATCCTGTTTACCCCGCAGGTAGTACCGATGGTGCGCGGCCTGCTGGCGACGGTCTACTTCCGCCCGCCCGCCTCTGCGCCTGCCGATGCGGGCAAGATTCGCGACTATCTGGACGCGGTCTACATGGACGCCAAGGGCGCGACCGTACTGCCGTTGGGCGAATTCCCCACCACCAAAATGGTGGCGGGTACCAACCGCTTTGCCATTGGTGTAGGCGGATTGGAAGAGAATGGCCAGATTGTGGTCATGTGCGCCATCGACAACCTGATCAAGGGGGCTGCAGGTCAGGCGGTACAGTGCCTCAACCTGATGTTGGGACTGGATCAGGACCTGAACCTGCCGCAGATGGGTCAGGTGGTCTGATGCCCCCTGCCCCGCCCACCCACGGCCCGCTACCGGTGGCCGGATTCAGTAGCGCTGGTGTGGCCTGCGGTATCAAGGCCAACGGCAACCGGGACTTATTGGTGGTTACCAGCGATCGCCCTGCCACTGTGGCCGGGGTGTTCACCTTGAACCGGGTACAGGCGGCCCCACTACATGTCAGCCGACAGGTGGTCACGGGCGGCGTGTGCCGTGCCGTAGTCATCAACTCCGGCAACGCCAACGCCTGCACCGGCGACACCGGCCTCACTGACGCCCGCAGCATGGTGCGGTTGTGTGCCCACCAACTGGACCTGCCGACCGAGCAGGTGGCGGTCTGCTCTACCGGAGTCATCGGCGCCCCCCTGCCCATGACGCAGGTGGAGGCGGGCATCGCCGACGCCTGTGGACAGCTATCCGCCGATGGCTGGGCCGACAGTGCGGACGCCTTGCGCACCACCGATCTGGTGGCCAAGGCCCACACGGTGCAGGGCGTCGTCAACGGACGTGAGATCACCCTGACCGCCATTGCCAAGGGGTCGGGCATGATTCACCCCAACATGGCCACCATGCTGGGGCTGGTGGCCACCGATGCCAGCATTACCGCTGACGCCTTGCAGGCCGCCTTGAGCCAGGCCAATGGCCGCACCTTTAACCGCATTTCGGTGGATGGCGATACCTCCACCAACGACTGTGTGCTGGTATTAGCCAACGGGCAGGATGAACCGATCACCTGTGAGCATCCAGACTGGGCCGTGTTCGCCGACCTGCTGGAGGCGGTGTTATCGCCGCTAGCCCAAGCAATCGTGGCAGACGGTGAGGGGGCCACCAAGCTGGTGACAGTACAGGTGGAGGGTGCGCAGACCGAATTGCAGGCGGAGCAGTTGGCCCGTCAGATTGCCCGTTCGAGTCTGGTAAAAACCGCATTATTTGGCAACGACCCCAACTGGGGCCGGATTGTTGCCGCTGCGGGTCAGGCGGCAGGGGAGCATGACATCCCGTTGAATAGTAATGACTGTTCGTTACAGATTGCCGGTGTAGCGATCCTTGCGGCGGGCAAATGGTTGGGCAGTGATGCGGAGGCGGCGGCCAGTGAGGCCATGTTGGCGGATGCCTATACGGTCTGTTTGCGGGTGGGAGATGGTGACGCTGCCGCCACGATGTGGACCTGCGATCTATCTTACGACTACGTACGAATCAACGCCGAATACCGCACTTAAACTATTACGCCCTGCGGGGGGCGCGCCCCCGCCCGCCGGAGGCTCTTGTTATAAAACAAAAAATGCCTTCGGCGAGCGGGGCGGTCCCCGCTGACCTATACGTTATTTAACACTTGTGATAACCGACACAGGGGGAGTCCCACTACCGTGAAGTAGTCGCCCTCGATGCGTTCTACAAACACCGCACCACGCTCCTGAATCCCATAAGCCCCCGCCTTATCCATCGGCTCACCTGTCGCCACATAGTCAGCGATCTCACGCCCGCTCATGGCCCGAAACCAGACCGCGGTGCTCTCGGCAAATACCTCGCTCGACTGGCCCGGACGCAACACTGCCACACCGGTCCAGACCCGGTGGGATCGGCCTTGCAATCGGCCCAGCATCTGCGCCGCATGATTGGTGTCGGTCGGCTTGCCTAAAATCTCGTCGCCCAACGCGACGACGGTGTCGGAGCCAACCACCCACGACTCGGGTGCATGCGGGGCGGCAGCTTCCGCCTTGGCCAAGGCCAACCGTTTGACCATGGTTTCCGGCAGTTCACCCGGATGAGGAGTCTCATCGATATCCACCGAAGTGCAGGTGAACGGTAGATCCAGATGGGTAAACAGCTCCCGCCGTCGTGGCGAAGCCGACGCCAACAGAATTGGGGTCACCCGACGCGTCCCCGCAACTGCTTGAGCGCCGCCTCAAAATCGGCCGGTAGCGCGGACTCAAACGCCAACGCTTCGCCAGTGATCGGGTGGGCCAAGGCCAGCCGATGGGCGTGCAACATCTGCCGGGGCAAATCAATTTTTTTAGGGTGGGCCAATCTGCGACCGCCATAGACCGGATCACCCAGCACCGGCCAGCCGCGCTCCTCCATGTGAACTCGAATCTGGTGGGTGCGACCCGTCTCCAGCTTTAACTCCACCCATGCAGCTTGCAACAAGGCCTCACGCACCCGGTAGTGGGTTACCGCCCGCTTGGGCAGATCGGTACGTGGCGACATGCGGGTACGCACCTTGCGGTCGCGGCCAATGGGGATTTCAATGGTGGCTGCCGTCGGGTTGGGCACCCCCGCCACCAGCGCATGGTATCGACGATCCAGATCGTGGGATTTAAAACAGGCCGACAACGCCGCGTGGGAGGTGTCGGTCTTGGCAACCACCAGCAGACCAGAGGTGTCTTTGTCGAGCCGATGCACAATACCGGGGCGCTCACGCCCGCCGATGCCTGACAGACCGGAGAGCTGATACAACAGCCCGTGTACCAGCGTCGCATCCCAGTTGCCCGGAGCCGGGTGGACGACCATGCCAGCCGGTTTGTCCACCACCGCAATATGCTCATCTTCAAAGACGATATTCAGATGCAGGTTTTGCGGCAGGATGTCGAGCGGTTCTGGCGCTGGAATATGACAAGCGATCTCATCATCGCCCTGCACCTTGTAGCTGGCCCGTACCGGCTGCCCGTTGACCGTCACCAACTCGGCCAGTATCAACCGCTGGGCCTGAGCGCGGGAAGGTACCCAGCCCAGGTCATTCAAATAGGCGTCAATCCGCTGTGGTCGGGTGCCCGGCGCGACAATACAGGTCTGTTGTGGGACTGACGTGCTCAGGACCCGGCAGGCCCCTGCGCGGTGGCGCTGGTGGGGCCGTCTTCTGCCTCGTCACCCCCCCGGTCAGGCAACGGCGCAAAACCGTCGCTGACCGCCTGTGCCACCTGCTGCCAGTGGTCCACCGCTTCAGCAATACGCACCTGTTGCGGAGCCAGTGCGAAGGCTTCATCCCAATGGGCTAAGGCTGCGCGGGTCTCCCCCAACCGCTCCAGCAGATCGGCCAGATCCAGGTGGGCCAGGGCATTCTTCGGGTTGGCCGCCACCGCACGGGTCAACAGATCCCGTGCCTCTGACCACTCCTCACGCCCCACCGCCAGGCGCCCCAGCAGCCGTAGTGGTTCATCCGCATTGGGGGCTAATGCCACCGCCCGCTGCCACGCCAACTGGGCGGCTGGCTGCCGCCCCAGATGGTCGTAAATGCGGCCCATCATGGCATAGGCGTTGACGCTATCCG
>JALWRU010000248.1:5393-5696 GCA_026994095.1 Nitrospira sp.
GGTCCAAAGCCTCGTGCAGGCGCCCCAATCCTAGCAACAACTGGGCCTTGATCTCCTGCGACGGCAGATGGTCCGGGTCCACCGCCAATACCCGGTTCAGGTAGGCCAACGCCATCTCCCGCTGGCCGGTTTTTTCGTAGCCCAGCGCCACATGCAACAGCAGGTCCGGATCGTCAGGCCGATCGGCCAGCAACACCATATACAGGGTCACCGCCTTGTAGGCATTGCCACGGGCCAGACAGAGGTTGGCCTTGAGCAGAAACAGGTCCCGGTGGGCCTCACTTAAGGGACAGACGTTAAACG
>JALWRU010000249.1 GCA_026994095.1 Nitrospira sp.
ACGGCACCAGCTCCTTCGACCCGGATGCAGACCCGCTGTCCTACCTGTGGTCGATCGCCAGCCAGCCGGTAGGTGCGGCGGTGCAACTCAGTGATACCGGCTCAGCCCAGCCCGGATTCACCGCCACAGTGATTGGTATTTATCGCTTTGATCTAAGTGTGCATGACGGGCGTGTGCCCTCCCCCACCGATCAGGTGCAGATTACTGTGATCGATACCCCCAACCGGCCTCCGGTGGCCGATGCGGGCCTTAGTCAAACGGTTGCCAGCAACAGCTCCGTAACCCTGGACGGCAGCGCCTCCAGCGATCCGGACGGTCAACCCATCAGCTACAACTGGCAGTTGACCGCCGCGCCTGCGGGTTCGGCCACCACACTGGTCAACCCCACCGGGGTCGCACCCACCCTCACCCCGGACCTGCCGGGGGATTATGTGGTCACACTGATTGTCAGTGACGGTCAGCTTGATTCGGCATCTGTGACGGTGACCATCACTGTGCCGCCCCCCGCCAACCGTCCGCCCACCGCCCACGCCGGGGTCAGCCGTAGTGTGACGGTCAATCAGGTGGTGACGCTGGACGGTACCGGCTCGACCGATCCGGATGGCGACGCCCTTACATTTAGCTGGCAACTGCTGGCTCAACCGGTCGGCAGTGCCGTCAGCCTGTCTGCCACTACCAGCGTGCGGCCTTCGTTTACGCCGCTACTGGAGGGGGACTATCAATTTGAACTGGTGGTCAGCGACGGCTCATTTACCTCGGCTGCCGCACAGGTAACCCTCACCGCAGTACCACCCGCCAACCAGCCGCCCATCGCCAACGCCGGAGTCGATCAGACCGTGGCCCGTCAGTCGGTGGTAACCCTGGACGGCAGCGCCTCCAGCGACCCGGAGGGGCAACCCTTAACCTATCTCTGGTCGGTAACCGCCCAGCCCACCGGGGCCGGTGCGACCCTGTCAGATACGACCGTCGTCAACCCCACCTGGATCCCGAGCCTGTCCGGCAGTTATACGCTGGAGCTACGGGTCAGCGATCCGTTGGGGGATGTGAGTACCGACACGGTCTTGATCACTGTCGATCAAACCAGTAACCAGCCGCCGCAAGTGCGACCCGGCAACGCCCAACAGGTGACACCCTTTACGCTGGTGGTGCTGGACGGTTCCGCCTCCAGCGATCCGGAAAACCAGCCGCTTACCTTTGCCTGGAGTTTGACCAGCCAGCCTGCGGGCAGCACCGACACCCTTACCGGAGCGACCACCGCCAGTGCCAGTTTTGCGCCGTCCTTTGCGGGGGTCTATACCGCCTCATTGACGGTCAGTGACGGCGTACTGTCAGCAGTTGGCACGGTCACCGTCACCGTGTCCGATCCGGGAGGCGGCCAGAACGGGGTCGAGTATTTTGGACAGGCGGCAGGCGACTGGTTCGGTTACGCCGTGGCAGGCGGGGCCGACATGAATGGCGATGGGGTGCCGGAGTTGATCGTAGGGGCGTTCAACAACGGTCAGGGTGCCGGACAGGTGCGGGTGATCAACGGTGCCAACGGTGCCCTGATCCACGGCCTGTCCGGCGACGCTCCGTCCGATTTTTTTGGCCGTGCGGTGACCATGCTGGGTGATGTGGACGGCGACGGCAAGGCCGACTTTGCCGTGGGCGCTCCCGGTAACGGCGTGGGCGGTGTACGGGCCGGATTGGTGCGGGTCTACAGCGGCGTTACAGGACAGGTGCTGTTTACCGGCACCGGGGCCACACGCGATGGCTTGGGCGGCGCACTGGCAAACCCCGGTGACGTCAACGGTGATGGCCGCGCCGATGTGCTGGTGGGGGCCTCCGGGGCCAATAGCAACACCGGCTATGCCCGTCTCTACAGCGGTCTCAACGGCACGGTATTACACACCTTCACCGGCCAACAACCGGGCGACCGGTTTGGCATTTCGGTGGCCTCCGCAGGGGATGTGGATGGCGACGGTACGGTCGACCTGCTGATCGGCGCACCGGGCCACGCCGCCAACGGGCTGGGTTCGGGCACGATTGTAGTGTTCAGCGGCAGTACCGGGCTGGAGCTTAAACGGATGAACGGGCCGGAGGCCTTTGCCGGGTTGGGAACCAGTGTGACCGGTATGGGTGATGTGAGTGGCGACGGCGTGCCCGATCTGGCCGCCGGAGCGCCGACCTATGCGGGGGTGGCCGCCAACGCCGGGCGGGTGTCCCTGTTTAGTGGTGCCGACGGCACGGTATTGCGCCATCTGGACGGCACCACCGAGGGGGACCAGTTCGGGATTGCAATCGGCTGGGCGGGAGATGTCAACGGCGACGGTATCAGCGATCTGGGTGTGGGGGCAGTGGGCAACGATACCGGTGGCACCAGCGCCGGACAGGTGCAACTCTTTAACGGGGCCAACGGCGCACTGCTGTTCAGCGTCGATGGCGACGCACCGTTTGACGGGCTGGGCCGCTCGGTAGCGGCGGCTGGAGATCTGGACGGCGACGGTTACGACGATGTAGTGCTGGGCGCTCCCGGCAACGACACCACCGCCGCAGATGCGGGTCAGGCGCGGGTCTTTTTAGGGGCACCCTAGCCGCCACAGAACGGCCCCGTATTTGCTCGTCACCGGTCCGGGTGTGGTATCCTGTCCGGCTTATGAAAACGCCTGTAATCCCATCGATTTTACTGCTGATCGTGCTGTCGGGTTGCTCCCTTTTTATTAAAACGCTGCCCAAGGACGACCTGCGCAAGCAGATGGGGGTCAATGTCACCCCGATCTCGATCGCGTTGAATACCACCCCCGAGGTCAGCTATCAGGCCGATGTGCTCATGGCCCGTGCGGAGGGGTATTTTTTGGATCGCCAATACCCGGAAGCCGCCGAAGAGTATGGTCGTTTTTTAGAGTTGCATGCCACCCACAAGTGGGCGTCCTATGCGCTCTTTCGGCAGGGGCAGGCCTACATGATCCAGATTCGTGGAGCCGATCGGGAGCCGACCCTGGCGAGAAAGGCCAAAAATGCCTTTGATGTGCTGATCGAAAACTACCCGGACTCCCCGGCAGTGCCGCTTGCCAAACAGTATTCCAGGCAGGCCAACAACCAGTTGGCCATGCACGAACTGGGTATCGCCCGTTTCTACCTGAACACCCACCGGCCAGAGGCGTCGATTGCCCGGCTGGACTATCTGCTGGCCACTTTCCCTGATAGTCAGGCCGCATTGGATGCGGTGCTGGTACGGGCACAGGTGTTGTCCCAACAGGGTGAAACCGCACAGGCGATCGAAGCCTATCGGGACTTTTTGGACCGCTCCGGCCCCGCCACCGATCCGGGCCTGATCAAACGGGCAAAAAAAGCCTTGAGTAAGCTGGAGCAAGGCTGACGATGGTGGTCATGATCGGCCGGATATTGCAGATGGCCGGGCTGCTGGGGGTGGGCTATGTATTGCTGCTCAACCTGCAACCCCAAGGCATCACCATGGCCACCATGTTGCAACTGACCGCCTTCGGGGTGCTGTTGTTCATGCTGGGCACCCTGTTGTTGCGCTCTGGCGACTGACCTGTGGCAATACCAGCCACTTCGCCGCTGCTGCTGGCCATAGAAACCTCCTGTGACGAGACGGCGGTAGCAATCATGCGCGCCCCGCACCAGTTATTGTCGCAAGCCCTCTATTCGCAGGCAGCAGAGCATCAGCGCTTTGGCGGGGTGGTGCCAGAGGTGGCCTCTCGGCGCCATTTAGAGTGTCTCGATACGCTGGTGGGCGATGCCCTGGCAGAGGCCGGGTGTGAGCTTGCGCAGATCGACGCGGTGGCGGTAACCTCCGGCCCCGGCTTGCTGGGAGCGGTACTGGTGGGGGTCTCTTACGCCAAGGCGCTGGCCTGGGGTTGCAATGTCCCGCTGGTGGGGGTGCATCATCTGGAAGCCCATGTGGCGGCGGCGCTGGTGCACGACCCGAATTTGTCGTTCCCGTTTTTGGCGCTGGTGGTATCCGGCGGACATACCAGCCTGTATCGGGTGGAAGCCGGGCTGCAATTTACCGAACTGGGCCGCACCATCGATGACGCCGCTGGTGAAGCGCTGGACAAGGGGGCCAAGATGATGGGCCTGCCCTATCCCGGTGGCCCGCAGATTGAACGATTGGCGACCGACGGCAATCGTGACGCCATCCCTTTCCCCCGTGCCTGGATGAAAAACCGCCCGGACCGGCGACTCAATTTTAGCTTTAGCGGGGTCAAAACCGCCCTGCGGACCCATCTGCAAACTGCCGGACTCTATCCGGTCGATGCAGATGCAGCCGTTGATTCGGTTCAGCAGGCTAACATTGCCGCCTCATACCAGGAGGCCATCGTCGATGCGCTGGCCACCAAAACCGTGTGGGCCGCTACTGGTGAGTCGCTGGACCGTATTGTGGTGGTGGGCGGCGTGGCGGCCAATGGCCGTCTGCGGCAGGTGTTGGCCGAGCGCGCCGCACAGGTGAACTGTACAGTGACCGTACCACCGGTAGCGCTCTGCACCGACAATGCGGTGATGGTGGCGGCGGCAGGTGCGGCACGGCTGGCAGCCGGGCGAACATCGGCGCTGGATCTGGACGCGGTGGCCCGTGCACCGCTGACCGGGATGGCATGACCGTGCGATCAGAGATGCCATCCATACAGCCGTTTTCGGTCGGCCCGGTGCGCTTTGACAACCCCCTTGTGCTGGCTCCCCTGTCGGGCATCACGAACCTGTCCTACCGGCGTATCGCCAAGTCGTTTGGGGCCGGAATGGTGGTTTCTGAACTGGTCAGCAGCAACGGGCTGGTGCATGCCTCCTCCCGCACCCACCGCTATCTGGCCACCCACCCGGATGAGTGGCCGGTGGTGATGCAGATTTTTGGTGACGACCCTGCCTGCATGGCCGACGCTGCCCGCATTGCCCAGGATGCCGGGGCGCATGTGATTGACATCAACATCGGCTGCCCGGTACGCAAGGTGGTCAAACGGGGTGCGGGCTGCGCGCTCATGCGCGATGTGCCGCGCTCCTCCCGCTTGATCTCGGCGGTGGTGAACGCCGTACAGGTGCCGGTCACCATCAAGATTCGGGCGGGCTGGAGCGCCAGCGAAGTCAATGCTCCGGACTACGCCCACATGGCCGAGTCTGAAGGGGTGCAGGCGGTCACCGTGCATGGTCGCACCCGCGAACAGATGTTTACCGGGCTGGCCGACCGGGAGGTGATTCGGCAGACCGTGGAGCGGGTCAATATTCCAGTGATCGGCAATGGTGATGTGGTCGATGCGGCCTCTGCTACCGATATGCTGAGTACGGGGGTGGCGGCGGTGATGATTGGTCGCGCCAGTCAGGGCAACCCGTGGATCTTCCGTGAAATTCTCACCGCGTGGCAGACCGGTACCGCCGCCCCTCCACCCACCCCGGAAGAGCGTCATCAGGTGATCTGCAAACACATGCAGCTCTATCTGGAGCATCAGCGGCCTGACATCGTCATCAGAGAGATGCGCAAACACATCTGCTGGTATGTGAAGGGGCTGCCCGAGTCGGCCCGATTCCGCACTGCAGTACAGCAAACGGAGCGGATGGACGAGTTGCACTCGCTACTGTCTGCCTATTTTGATGAACTGACCGAAAAGGCGCTGGTGTCTGCCTGACCCGGCCAACGGACGGGCATACCTGGCGGTATCAGCT
>JALWRU010000250.1 GCA_026994095.1 Nitrospira sp.
GATACGTCCCCGGCGGCGAATCCCGGCGGTATCAATAAACAGGTAGGGGGTTTCGTCGTAGGTCACCACCGAGTCGATGGCGTCACGGGTGGTACCGGCCACATCGCTCACCACCAGCCGGTCTTCGCCCAATAGCCGGTTGATCAGGGTCGATTTGCCCGCGTTGGGGCGGCCCACCACGGCCACACGGGTGACCGGGTCGCCCTCCTGCTCCTCCGGGTCGGGCAGGTCGTGGGGCAGCATCTCGGCCAGCGCATCGTACAGGTCGTCCAGCCCACGGCCGTGTTCGGCAGAGCAGGGGATGACCGGGTCAAAACCCAACTCGGCGGCCTCCATGGCGTCCTGAGCGATCTTCTCGGCATCGCACTTGTTGACCAGATGGATAATCGGCTGGGGAGTGCGGCGCAGGGTGCTGGCCAACTCCCGGTCGGTCACGGTCAGCCCCTCGCGGGCGTCGGTCATAAAGACCACCACATCGGCACTCTCCAGCGTCGACAGACTCTGGTGGCTGACGTCGTTGGAGAGGGGGTCCGGATCGTCCATGTCGACCCCGCCGGTATCCACCAGCGTAAAGCGCAAACGGCCCCAGTCCACGGTCAGGTACTGGCGGTCACGGGTCACACCGGGGGTGTTCATGACGATGGCCAGGCGGCGGCCTACCAGCCGGTTAAAGAGGGTCGATTTGCCCACATTGGGGCGGCCCACGATGGCCACTAACGGCAGTGGTGCTTGAGGTTCGGTCATGGCGGGCAGGTTTCGGCTCGAAAAAAGGCGGCAGACAGGATCGGTGTCAGAGAAGTGACGGGACCGCGCAGAATAGCATAGCGCCGCGTTCTACGGCAATTTACACCGATCAGTGTGCTTGCCGGTTTTGGCCTGCGCGTGCTAAATTTCGTGAGATTTACGGACGGGGGCGGGTGGCGTCTCCGGTTCACTTCTCCTCCTGATACCGGGTACCCGTTTCGTGTCTTCTTCCCCGCCTGATTCTCAATCCTACGATCCCCACGCCATTGAATCTAAATGGCAGAAGCGCTGGCAGAAGGAAGAGGCCTTTGTCGCGCCGGAGAATGACGACCGCCCGGCCTTCTACTGTCTGGAGATGTTCCCCTACCCCTCTGGCAAGATCCACATGGGCCACGTGCGCAACTATGCACTCGGTGACGTCATCGCCCGTTACAAGCGGATGAACGGCTATCAGGTGTTGCACCCGATGGGGTGGGACGCATTTGGCCTGCCTGCCGAAAACGCCGCGATCCAGCGGGGTCTGGCCCCGGACGGCTGGACCCGCGACAACATCGATGACATGCGCGGTCAGTTGGGGCGACTGGGGCTGTCCTACGACTGGGGGCGCGAGTTGGCCACCTGCGACCCGGACTACTACCGCTGGAATCAATGGCTGTTTTTGCGGCTGCTTAAAAAAGGCATCGCCTACCGCACGCAGGCGCGGGTCAACTGGTGCAACGACTGCGACACGGTGCTGGCCAATGAGCAGGTGGTGGACGGGGCCTGCTGGCGCTGCGATCAGCCGGTCACCAGCCGTGAATTGAACCAGTGGAGTCTGGCGATCACCCGCTATGCTCAAGAACTGCTGGACGATCTGGACAGCCTCACCGAATGGCCGCCCAGGGTGGTGGCCATGCAGCGCAACTGGATTGGCCGGTCTACGGGTGTCGAGGTGAGCTTTGCTCACGCGGGTACTGGTGACCCACTGACGGTCTATACCACCCGGCCCGACACCCTCTACGGGGTGACCTTTGTATCGGTGGCCACCGATCATCCGCTGGCCCAGCAGGCAGCCCAGAGCAATAACGAGCTGGCGCAGTTTATTGAAAGCTGCGCCGATCAGGGCGTCTCCGAAGCGGTGCTGGAGACCATGGAGAAGCGCGGTTGTGATACCGGCGTACAGGTGATCCACCCGCTCACGGGTGAGGCGTTGCCGGTCTACGCGGCCAACTTTGTGTTGATGGGGTACGGTACCGGTGCGGTGATGGCAGTACCGGCTCACGACAGCCGCGATTTCGCCTTTGCGAAAAAATATAAACTGCCGATTCGGGTGGTGATCCAGCCGGACGGTGAGACGCTTAACCCGGCCACCATGGAGGACGCCTATACCGACGCCGGGGTGCTGGTGAACTCCGACACCTGCGACGGTCTGCCCAGCGGCGAGGCCAAAGAGCGCATCGCCGAACTGTTGGAGCGTGCAGGCCACGGCAGCCGCAAGGTCAATTTTCGTCTGCGGGACTGGGGCATCTCCCGCCAGCGCTACTGGGGTACCCCCATCCCGGTGATTCACTGCCCGGACTGTGGTGTGGTACCGGTGCCGGAGGAGCAGCTACCGGTGACACTGCCGGTGGGGGTGACCCTGCCGGAGAGCGGCTCCCTGTTGAGTCAGTCGGCTGCGTTTTATGAGGTGGACTGCCCCGCCTGTGGCGCCGCTGCCCGGCGGGAAACCGACACCATGGATACGTTTATCGATTCGTCCTGGTATTTTGCCCGCTTCACCTGCCATAACACCGAACTTGGCAACAAGCAGATGCTGGACCCGGCCAAAGCCGACAAGTGGCTGCCGGTGGACCAGTATATCGGCGGCATCGAGCACGCCATCCTGCACCTGCTGTATGCCCGTTTTGTCACCAAGCTGTTGCGGGATGAGGGGCTGACCACGGTCAGCGAGCCGTTCAAGCGCTTGCTGACCCAGGGCATGGTCATCAAAGACGGTGCCAAAATGTCCAAGAGCAAGGGCAATGTGGTGGACCCCACTGCCCTGCTGGATCAGTACGGGGCGGATACCGCACGGCTGTTCATCCTGTTTGCGGCCCCGCCGGAGCGGGATCTGGAGTGGTCGGATGCCGGGGTGGAGGGGGCGTATCGCTTTTTAAAACGGGTGTGGGCGCTGGCAGCGCAGGTGACAACCGGTGCAGATGATCTGCCGGAAGGCGACTGGTCGGCGGATGCCAAACAGCTCAAGCGAGCGGTTCACCAGACCATCCAGAAGGTCACCAACGACATTGAGCGCAACTATCAGTTTAATACCGCCATCGCCGCACAGATGGAACTGGTCAATGCCATGCAAAAATTTGTCGGCGGCTGGGGTGCCGATGGACCCGGCGCAGGAGAGGTGGCGGCGCTGCAAGAGGCAGTTGCTACGCTGACCCTATTGTTATCACCGTTTGCGCCACACATGGCCGAAGAGCTTTGGCAGCAACTCGGCAATGACATCTCACTGGTAAACGTAAGCTGGCCCAAGGCCGCCCCGAACTGGCTGACCTCCGACACCATCACCGTGGTGGTGCAGGTCAACGGCAAACTGCGGGAACGGTTGACCCTGCCAGCAGATAGCGATGAAGAGGCCGTCAAAGCGGCCGCGCTGGCTAGCGAAAAGGTGGCGGCACAGGTAGGGGAGCAGACCCCCAGACGGGTGATCTACGTACCCGGAAAGCTGGTCAATGTGGTCCTGTAACCAGATTTTAACAAACAAACGATGGTTCGACATATTGCCCGGGTGGGGCGGCGTTTGCGGGCGGGTAATTGGGCTCGGTATCGTCGTGTTATTGCTGCCCGCGTGCAGTGGGTACCACCTGTTAACCACCGGTCAGAGTGCCATCTCTGAATTTGCTGTGCCGGGTGTGATCAACAACACGTCCGAGCCGTTTCTATCGGAGCGCATGACCCGTGCGTTACACCGCCGCCTGCCGGACCACGGCATCTTGATCCGCACTGGTGGACCGCTGGCACTACAGGTTCGGGTGACGGCTTTTGAAGACCGGGTACGGACATTTGATGCAGGGCTGGTGGCCAGCGAGCGGCAGGTGCGAATGACGGTGACCGTTCAACTGGTGCAGGATGGTGCCGGCGTTTGGCAACAGACCGGCATGGCAGCGACTGCGGTCTATCCGGTGTCCGGCGATACCACCCGTAACCGGGACCAGAAAGACCGGGCGGTCGAAGATGCAGCGCGGGCGTTGGCAGAGGAGATCGCGGTGGCTCTGAGTCTGCTGGACCCGGCCATTCTTGCAGCGGATCGCCAGCCGCTCCATGAGCCGGATCGGGATCGGCTGGACGCGCCGGAAATGTTCACCCCGGAGGTGGATGAGTGAGTACCCCCGGACTCGACCTGCCGCTCTCGCCGCCGCGTATGATCTATCTGGTCCACGGGCCAGAGATCACCCTGCGCAGAGATGCGCTCTCGGCCATCCGTGCGGCAGTGGTGGACCCGGCCACCGAAGACTTTAACTGTGACGAATTTGTCGGCGGCGAATGCAGTGGTGGTGACATCCTCACCGCCGCACAGACCTTGCCGATGATGAGTGAACGGCGGTTGGTGGTGGTACGGCAGGTGCACAAGCTGAAAGCCGCCGACCTGTCCCTGTTGGGTGACTATGTGGCGTCCCCTGCAGCGGAGACCACGCTGGTGCTGGAGGCCGAAAAGGTCGACCTGCGCAAGTCGCCGTTTCCGGCCATCAAAAAGGTGGGGGCGGTGGTGGCCTGCAAGGCCCTGTACGAGAATCAGGCCGCCAGTTGGTTGACCCAGCGGGCGCGGGGCATGGGCATCCGCCTGCAGCCGGATGCGGCCCAGTTCCTGATTTCATATGTAGGGTCCAGCACCGGCGCGCTGGAGGCGGAGTTGACCAAGGCCATCGACTACGTGGGCAAGGCGGGGGCGCCCATCGACCTGGATGCGGTCTCTGCCACCGCCGGGCAGGGCCGGGTCCATTCGATTTTTGAACTGGTGGACGCGGTTTCTGCCCGACAGGCGGGCGCGGCGTTGGCTGCACTGGTGACGCTATTGGAGTCCGGTGAAGCCCCCATCAAGGTACAGGCCATGATTGTGCGTCAGTTTCGGATGATCTGGCGGGCGCGGGAGGCCATGGACAAGGGGGAGCGCAATCTGGCGCAAGCGCTGGGGATTGCCCCGTTTGTGGCGAAAAAACTGGCGGCCCCGGCGCGCCGGTTTAACGAGGCGGATCTGGTCCGCATCTTTCAGGGCTTCGCGACGGTGGATCTGGATTTGAAGGGCGGGGCCACCTCGCCCCGCCAGGTGCTGGAGAGCGAGGTGTTGGCCCTGTGCGCATGATCCGGCGCGCCCTACTTCATCAGCAGGGTCCATCCGACCGGGTGGTAGTGTCGGGCGTCAAACGCCCGGCAACGGCGGGTTTACCCCAGGGTGTTGACCAGTACGGCCAGACGGCGGACCTTGCGGCCTGCGGTGTTTTTGTGCAGCACACCCTTGCCAGCAGCGCCCTGAATAAGCGAAGCGGCGGCGTTGAAGCTGGTCTGGGCAGTGCCCTTGTCCTTGCCTTCAACGGCAGTTTCGACCGCTTTGGTGGCGGTGCGAATGGCAGACATGGTGCTGCGGTTGCGGTCGCGGCGGACCAGAGACTGGCGGGCGCGCTTGGCAGCCGAACGATGATTGGCCATGAAAAACGATCCTTACAACACAGGGGTCACCAACCTCACTGGGTCGGCACTTTTGGAAACCAGCTACCATATGCGCCAGGCGGTGCCTATGTCAAGTGAAGCCGAGACCGGCAGGGTCGCCCGCGCCGCTGGTACCATCGGGCTCTATACGCTGGTCAGCCGGGTATTGGGGTTCATCCGCGACATGGTGGTGGCCCGTGCCTTTGGGGCCTC
>JALWRU010000251.1 GCA_026994095.1 Nitrospira sp.
CCGGAAAGCCCGGAGGCGGCAGCCGTGGTAGGCAATGATGAATTCGGCCATGATGTTGCCCCCTCAAAAATAGATAGAATGGTGACCGGGTTGGTCCGGTCAGGTATTGGTGCCTTCGCGGCCATACTTGTCGTCAAACCGCACGATGTCGTCTTCGCCCAGATAACTGCCGCTCTGTACCTCGACCATCTCCAGCATGACGGTGCCCGGATTCTCCAACCGGTGGCGGGTGCCCAGCGGGATGTAGGTGGACTGGTTTTCGGTTAACAGAAACTCTTCGTCGTCGCGGGTGATGCGGGCGGTTCCGGCCACGATGATCCAGTGTTCGGCCCGGTGGTGGTGCATCTGCAAGGACAGGGTGCCGCCTGGCTTCACGGTGATGTGTTTGACCTGATAGCGGTCGGACAACTCCAGCGTGGTGTAGGACCCCCACGGGCGGTAGACGGTGGTATGCAGGTCGGTTTCGGTGCGGCCTGCGCCCTTGATGTGTTGCACCAGCTTTTTCACGTCTTGTGCCCGGTCCTTGGGGGCCACCATGACCGTGTCGTCGGTCTCGACGATGACCAGGTCCTGAACCCCCACGGTGGCCACCAGCCGGGACTCGGCCCGCACGTAACAGTCGCTGCTGTCTTCGCTGATGACATCGCCCACGCTGACGTTGTTGTTGGCGTCGGCCTGCCCCTCGGCGCAACCCGCTTCCCACACCGCGCGCCAGGAGCCTAAATCGCTCCAGCCCATCTGCACCGGCACCACCGAGGCGTTGGCGGTGTGTTCCATGACCGCGTAGTCGATGGACTCCGACGGGCAGGCGGTAAAGGCGGCTTCGTCCAGCCGCACAAAGTCCAGATCGCGGGCCGCCTGTGTGGTGGCCGCCTCTGCGGCGGTAAGAATCTCCGGCGCATGCTGCTTGAGGGCCTCCAGATAGGCCCCGGCGCGGAAGGCGAACATGCCGCTGTTCCAGTGGTGGTCACCCCCGGCAATAAGCTGCCCGGCGGTGTCTGCGTCCGGCTTCTCTACAAAGCGGCTGACCCGGTAGGCGTCGTTGCCCAGGGTCTCACCCTGCTGGATGTAGCCGTAGCCCGTCTCCGGGTGGGTAGGACGGATGCCAAAGGTGACCAGATCCCCGGCCTGTGCCCGCTCAAGCGCGGTGCCGATGGCGGTGTGATAGGCGGCCACGTCGGTAATCACATGGTCGGCGGGCAGCACCAGCAGAATCGGGTCGTCGCCATCACTGGCCTGTGCCTTCGCGTGCAGGGCCGCCACCGCCACTGCCGGTGCCGTGTTACGGCCAACCGGCTCCAGCAGGATGGTGGCCGCATGGGCTTCGGCCTCTGCGCTGTCGTCGTCACCGTCGTGCAGCTGCTGGAGCTGTTCGGCCACCATAAAGCGGTGCTCATTGCCCGCCACGACGATGGGCGCAGCTTGTCCCGGCAGGCCGTTCAGGCGCGACAGGGTCTCTTGCAACATGGTGCCGTCCCCCGCCAGCTTGATGAGCTGTTTGGGGTAGAGGGCGCGGGACAGGGGCCACAATCGGGAGCCGACTCCGCCTGCCAGAATGACCGGAACAAAAGGGTGCACGGTTACCTCACCAACCAGAAGAAAAAAATGATCATACCGGAGTGGCCCCGGCCACTGCCAACGGCGTCTGTATCGACCCGCTCATATCGGGCGTTTACGAGGGGGGCAATAGCTGTCCGCGCACCCACTCGATGGCCTGCTGCCGGGTGTCGATCTGCCCTTCGATGCAGACCTCCCTGAGGGCCTTGAGCAGTGTCCCCACCTGCGGACCTTGTGGCACCCCGCAATGATTCATCAGGTCGGCCCCGGTCAGGAGCGGCGGCTGCCCGTCCACTGGGGCGATGTGGCGCTCATGGGTGGCGCAAAGTTGCTCATACAGGGCCAGCAGGCGGGCCTCGTCGTCGTCCCCCCGGGCCACCCCGCCACTGGCGCGCAGGTCGGCTAACGCGAGTAGAAACAGGGGCCGGATGTCACCGTCCATGGCCGCATACAGGCGGTCGGTGGCGCGGGTGCTGATGGCCTTTTTCTGGGCCTCGCCACACAGCAACATGGGGCGCAGGTGGCAGCGGATCAGCCGCTCTACCAGTGTGCTGACCCGACGGGGCAGGCGCAGTTGCTGGACGATTTCGGCAAATTGTTCGGCGCCGACCGTCTCATGGCCGCGAAAGTGGATACGACCGTCCTGCTCGCCCCGGCAGGCCGGTTTGCCTAAATCGTGCAACAGCGCCGCCCAGAACAGGGCGGTACGGTGATGGGGGGCACTGTTGAGCCAGCCGGGGGCGACCCCGCCGGGCCACCCTTCAAAGTCACCCAGCAACGTCGTTAGCTCGGCCACCACCTGCACCGTGTGCTGCCACACATCCAGATGGTGATAGTCGTTCTGGCTCATGCCCACCCCGGCCTCAAGCCGGGGAAACAGCTCCCGGATCATGCCGTCCTCCTGCATCTGTCGCAGGGCGCTGGCCGGATCGGGGGTGGTAAAGAGCTGCTCCAGCTCCTCACGGATGCGCTCACCGGCCGGTTGCCGAACCAGCTCGGCGTGGCGGGCCAACGCCTGCCGGGTGGTGTCGTCCAGAGAAAAGCCGAGCTTAGCAGCGATGCGGTAGGCGCGCAGGATTCGCAAGGGGTCATCGGTCAGGGCGGTCGGCCCGGTGGGGCACAGACGGCCCTGATGCAGGTGGTCGCGCCCGCCGGTCGGGTCGATAAACGCTCCGCTGGCATCGTCGAAGGTGGCATCCCACCGCAGGGCGATGGCGTTGACGGTAAAGTCACGCAAACAGAGGTCGCCTTCAATGGTGTCGGCACGCAGGGCGGCCATATCGATCCAGTCGATCTGCTGGCGGCTTTTGGTCACCAGCCGTACCGTGCGGGTGGCGTCGTCCAGCAGTACAAACGACACCGCGTGATCGGTACCCGCAGTGGCATCGGCCACCGCCTTGCCCAGCGCGATGGGGTCGCCCTCCACCGCCAGATCCACATCCTTGGGCCAGCGGGTCAAGAGCGCATCTCGCAGGCTGCCGCCGGTCAGCCACAGCCGCGCACCGGCGGCGTCGGCGCATTTTCTGAGGGCGATCAGGGCCGGTTCGGTGCCCAGGGTCTCGGCGTAGGCGAATAGATAGGGAGGGAACATCGGGTCGGTCCTATCCGCTTGTCAGGGCGCTTTGCAGGTGGGTGGGGCCGTCAGTTGCCAGTTGCCACTGCCAGTGTCGGCTGTTCGGGGTTGGCCCTGCACTCACCTGCAACGTCAGGGCGTCGGTGGGTACCTGTGTACCACCCTGCTGCGGCCACTCCACCAGTGTTACCCCCGGCCCCAGCGGCTCTTCAAACAGCGCCAGGTGGGCGATCTCGTCCGGCTGTTCCAGCCGATACAGATCGATGTGATAGAGCGGTAGTCGGCCCCGGTGGACCGCCAGCAGGGTAAAGGTGGGGCTGGTGATGGTGTCTGGCTCCAGCCCCAGTCCGGCGGCGATGCCTTTGGCCAAACAGGTTTTGCCCATGCCCAGTTCGCCGGATAGCAGGATCAGCTCCCCCCCCCGGCAGGCACTGCCCAGCGCACGACCCAGCGCCAGTGTGGCGGTGGGGCTGTCGGTAGTCAGGTCAGCAGGCATGGCGGGAAGGGCCGCAGCGTGGAGCGGTGTGAGGGCTTCAGGCTGTGGCCGTCTGCACCTCAACGGCGTCTGTCGCAGGCGCAACCGGGGCGGCGGCCTGTTGTTCTGCTACCCGTGCGGCGGCAACCAGCGCGGTCAGGTCGGCTTCGATCCGGTCCACGGCCAGATCGAGCTTGCCGCCGTAGGGTTTGCCCACGGTCACTGCATCCGGCCCCAATACGATGTTGGCGTACCGGTAGAGCGGGGCCATGGCGGTCTGTACCGCGCCGCTGGCCAGCAGATGGCGGCTGGCGGCATCGTCGTCGGCATAGACGTAGCGGCCATCCCACAGATCGGCCAGATAGTCCCCGGCCACATCGTTAAAATTGCCTTTATCTTCGGTCTTGGCAAACACCCCTTCGGCCACCGCTATCGTAGAGGTCGGTAATTTGACCGGTGTGGACAGCACCAGATAGATGAAATCCGAGGTTTTGCGATGGCCTTCAGACAGGTGGAAAAACAGCTCCACCGGGGTGCCGTCTACCTCGCTCTTCAGGTGCGAGTAGTGCATGAAATTCTTCTGGGTGACCGAACCGGACATGCGCTCGGCCACGGCCACAAGGCTCTGGTAGATCTGTTTTTTGCCGCGGGAGCCGTAGTACAACATGCTGGCGATCATGGCCAGCAGCAGCACCAGTAACATGACCGCCACATTGATAAAACTCATGGGAAGCTCCCCGCGCCGGTCAGCGGACCGGGCCAAACAAAAAAGCCAAACGTCTATTATCCCACTGTTGGGCGTGTTAATGAAGGGGGACTTGGTCTGCCCGCTGACGAAGGGGCCGAATCTACCAGACGGTAAGACGGGTGGGGGAGCGGTCTGGCAGCGGTTCTGACCGCGCCAGACGGGCCATGGCGGCGGGGATGCGGCGCGCCAGCACCCCGGCAGACAGGCCTGCGTCGCCCTGATTCTGCGACCAGATATCGGCTGCCAGGCCGTGCAAAAAGACCCCGGTAATGGCCGCCTCTGCTGCCGCCAGCCCCTGCGCCAGCAAGCCACCGATCATGCCCGCCAGCACATCGCCGGTACCGCCGGAGGCCAGCGCCGGACCACCGCTGGGGTTGATCCACAATGTGCCGTAAGGGTCGGAGATCACCGTGTGCTGGCCTTTGAGTACTACCACCACTTCCAGCCGTCGGGCCAGTTCGCGGGTGGCCTCCATGCGGTCGGCCTGCACCTCGGTGATGGAGCGACCCAGCAGACGCGCCATCTCGCCCGGATGGGGGGTCAACACGGTCGGCATCAGTCGCCGGGGAAAATCGTCCAGACGGCCTGCCCAGCTGTTCAGGCCGTCCGCATCCAGTACCAGTGGGGTGGCGCATGTGGCGGTGAAATCGCGCACCAGCAACGCGCTGTCATCTGACCGGCCCAGGCCCGGCCCCAATACCGTTACCGAGCGGGCTGCGGCTGCGTCACACAGGGTGGCAAGCGCGCTTTCTTCCGGTAGGCCGATGGTCATGGCCTCGGTCAGTTTTTTGGCCAGAACCGGCTCCAGCGAGGCCGGTACCGCCACCGTGACCAGCCCGGCCCCCACCGCCTGCGCACCGCCCGCCGCCAGCGCCGGAGCGCCGGTCAGGCCACGGCTGCCACCGGCAATCAGCACATGACCAAAGCGGCCCTTGTGGCCGTGGCCCACCCGCTCCGGCAGCAGCGTCCGCACCTGTGACGGCTCCACCAACTGCACGTTGACGCCCCCCTCCTCGGCCAAACGGTGGGGGATGCCGATGTCGGCGATGACCAGTCGTCCGCTGGCCCCCTGGTCACAAAAGTGGCCGCGCTTGGCAAAGCCGTAAGTCACGGTGAGGGTGGCTTCTACCGCACACCCCAACACCGCTCCGGTATCCGCATGGATGCCGGAGGGGATGTCCACCGCCACCACCGGCAGGCCGCTGCGGGCGACTGCGCCGATCCAGCGGGCGGTGTGGCCCTCGACCGGT
>JALWRU010000252.1 GCA_026994095.1 Nitrospira sp.
GACGTTGGGCATCCACCACCAGACCAGCACCAGACCTGCGGCAAACGGCAGATAGGGCCATGCCACATTCAGCGCCTGTCGGGCCGAGCGAACCGGCTTGTGGGGAACCCACAGCAGGTCCAGCAATACCACCAGCGCCGGGACTACCAGCGCAGTCTCTTTACTTACCAACGCCGCCGCCAGCGCCAGCAGGTGCAGCAGATACCACCCACCACGGGCCGCCACCCCTTGCGCCAGCCGTAGCCGCACAAACAGCCAAAGGGACAGCACCACAAACAGACCACACAACACCGCCGAGCGGGCAGTCAGGTAATGAACCGCCTCCACGTTGAACGGCAATACCGCGAACAGCGCCGCCGTGCCCCAGGGCACCCCGGGCGGCAAACTCTTGAGACGTCGGCTGCACAGGCTCAACAGGCTGTACAGCCCCAGGACCGTCAGCAGATGCAGCATGACCTGGGTCAGCTTGAACACCGTCACACTGCCACCCATGCTGACATTGGCAGCGTTGAGCCAGGTGACCAGTGGCCGGTAGTGGTCGGTGGAGACCGATGAATAGGTGGTGTGGTCGGTAAAAAAGCGGGTCCAGTTGGCCAATCCCCGCTGGACCTCCGGGTTCATGACAATGTAGACCACGTCGTCGAATACAAACTCGCCGGACAGATTCCAGGCGTGGGCAGCAATGGTGACTACCGCAAGTGCGACCATCCCACGCAGTAATCTCATGGGGTCGAGATGGTCAAACCGGCCAGACGGGTGCGCGCCTCGGCCACCCGTTCGGCCCACTCCGGCATGTTGCCAGCCCGCTCAATAAACCGCCGGTACTGCTCCGTCGCTGCCGCCGTTTGACCGTCCTGACGCAGGGCTTCGGCCCACAAAAAACGGGCATCTTCTGACCGATAAAAACGCTTGGTAGCCACTGCAAATAATTCCGCCGCCCGCTGGTATTCACCCGCCGCCAACCACGCCAGCCCCTTGCCCTGCCAGTATTCGTAGGACCGTGGATCGCCTTCGATCAAGCGATCATAGGCGGCCACCGCATCGTCGTAACGGCCCGCTGCATAGTACAGATTGGCCTGTTGCAATTGCGCCTCGTTCCAGTCCGGTCGCTTTTCCAGCACCAACGCCAGTTCAACCTCGGCCTCAGACAGCCGACCCAGACGGCGGTACACGCTGGCCAAAGACAGATGAAAATCCAGCGCCTTTTGCGGCCACACGGTCAAGGCACGGGTATAGACCGGGATTAACGATTCCAGCCGTTGATTGCGCTCTAAAAAAAGCACCAGACTGCTGAAGGTCGAGCGGTTGGTAAGGCGGGTCATCCAGCCGGTCTTATAGGATTTTTCCGCCGCGTCGTACAACTCCAGCTTTTCAAAATAGTGGCCCAGCACCGACCAGTTTGACGACCAGGCAGGGTCTAGCCGAAGTGCCTGCTGCATGTGCTCGGCGGCCTTACGATACTCGCCCCGGTCGTCGTAAAAAGTCGACAGGCGGGTATAGGCGCGGGCGCTGTCCGGCACCACCGTCAACGCGTGGGTCCAGAGGGTTCGCTCGTCCGCCCAGACCCGCTGATGGGTCATGGTAATGGCCAGGTGACAGACCAGCACCACGCCCACCGCCAGTCCCGCAAGGCGTCGCTGATCCGGGGCCGTAGGCCACCACCGAATCACCAGCCAACAGGCCACCATCACGATGCCAAAGCTGGAGGAAAAGCCCCGGTTTTCCTGCAAGATCTCGTACAGGTGCACAAAGGTGGAGGGGGCGATCAGCAGGCAGTACCAGCCCAGCCCAAAAGCCACCAACGGTGCCCGCCGCCAGCAGAAAAACAGCACCGCCACCAGCAGTACCATCAAGATCATTGCAGTCACCGAGGCCGTGTCAGATAGCTGCCCCTTGTCGGTGATGGCGTGGGTGATGCTCAGGTTGGTGGGAATCACCATCAGGCGGATATTTTCAACCAACGCCTGAAAGGCCGCTCCGGTGCGGCCCGAAGAACCAAACACCGTATGCAAATGCTGGTTGACCATCTGCAGGGCTGGCATCTTCCACCAGGCCAGTACTCCGCCAATCACATAGGGTGTGTAGGGCCACCACACCTTGAGGGACCAGACCGAGCGGCCCACCCAGGGGCGAATCAACACCAGATCGGTCATCAATACCACCAGCGGCAGGGCGACACCGGTCTCCTTGGAGGTGGCTGCCGCCGCCAGGCTGACCAGATGCAAGAGCAAAAACCCGCCCGCATGAAGCGGCGATTTGGCCCGTCTGAACTGGGCAAAACAACCGATCGACAGTACCGCAAACAACCCACACATGAGCGACGAGCGCGCTGTCAAATAATGGGCCACCTCTACATTGAACGGCAACGCCACTACCACCCCGGCTGCCGCCCAAGGCAAGGCTGAGGGAATGGCCTGTTCCGCCACTGGACCGGCGCTGCGCAAGCGGCCCAACATCCAGGCGAAACCAAGGCCGGTCAGGTACAACAGCAGAATCTGGGTGAGTTTGAACCCCAGCGGGCCCCACCCCATCGACACATTCACTGCATAGCTGACTGCCACCAGCGGGCGGTAGTGAGCCGTGCGTTCTGCCGACCCGTAGGTACGCCCATCGGTAAAGAACCGGGGCCAGTCAGCAACCCCATCCTGAACGGCGTGGTTGTTAACGATGTACATGACATCGTCGTACACATAATCGCCGGTCAGATCCCAACTATGGACCGACAGCGTGAGCAGCAGCAACAGTAGCGGTGCCAACCACCGGCGATCTACAAGGCGAACAGGCTGAGTGGGGGGTGAGTCGTTGCGGGAAGGAACGTCAGACATTGCACTCAGAACGAATGGGTCATACGAAGGCTGGCAGTGGACCGCTTGTTGATATTCTCCTGCACCACCTGATTGGTCAGCACATCCTGAATATCGGTAGGTACATCCACACTGGCGCGGGATTGCAACTGGCCCAACGACACCACAAACGAGGTTTTATTGGAGGGCCGATAGGTGAAATTAAGCGTAAACGAGAATGAGCTCTGCTGCTGATCCGACAAGAACGGGCGTGGTACCACTCCGTCGGCCCCCGCAGGAGGACGCTGGACCACCCCGCTCAAATCGGTCACTGACACACTTCCCCCCAACGTGCCTACCACCTTGGGATACACCGGGAAGGTCAGCCGGGCAGAAGTACCAACGGTAGTGGAGTCGATGAGTTCCACTGGCCCCGTCACGGTCAGCCGGTTGGTCGGGCGTGAATCGGTACTCTCAGTCACAAAATAACTGCCGTTGATGTTCCATCGTTTAGGCAAAATAATCGACAGTCCACCACTGTAG
Organism: Nitrospira sp.; assembly: GCA_026994095.1. Classification (GTDB taxonomy): domain Bacteria; phylum Nitrospirota; class JACRHL01; order JACRHL01; family JACRHL01; genus JALWRU01. The sequence goes on from JALWRU010000252.1 coordinate 3,327, forward strand.
GTAAAATCGGTCCGTTCTGAATCCCGGTTGCGTGCTGCAACATCAGTCACCCGGTCCGAATACCGCACGGAGCCATTGATCAACGCCCACTTCACCCAGGGGCGCACAGCGTGAGCGGCGTTGGCAGTGAGCGATCCACGCAACGAGTTGTTTGCACGGTTGGTGAACGATACCACCTCTGAACGGCTGTAGCTAACCGTCAGGGTCCGGGGATACCGCCAGCGGCTGCTCACCGTACCGCTGAAGGTAGTGGTTTTCGAACTCTTGCCCCGCTGGGTACGTACCCAGGCGTACGATGCACGACCGCTCAATGTCAGCGGCGGAATGATGATCCAACCAGGCAGACGGATGGTGGGCGCCAACGATAAATTATTGCTCTGCACATAGGTTTGAAACGTGTAGTGCAACCGGTGACTGGTGCTGAACGATAAATCCAGATTGAGTCGTGGACTGCGATAAGCACCAAATGACAGGGCGATGGCTGTCTGACTGGAGGTCCCGGATACCGGGTCGGACGACGAGTTGTTGGCGTTGGAGTTATAATCCAGCACGGTTTGGGAGATGGTGCCTGACACCCGTTTAGGTTTTTTTAACAGGCGGGTGGCCTGTGCTACCCAATCGCTGTCCTCGGCACCGGCAATATCGATCACCCGACGGTACCAATCTTGTGGGGAGGTATACCGTGGTGCGGCAATTTCAGTCGTCAACAGATCCAGCGCCACGCTTGCGGCACCATCATCCTCCAACGACAACACCGACACCCCACCAGCTCCGGAAGAATCTGAATCCCCCGCCTTTGAATTGACGACCGTGGCCGGGTTGACAGGAACATCCACAACCAGCGCCTCGGCAATGGCCTCGCTTACCGACTGGGTCGCCACCAGGTCTGGCGAAACCACCTTGATCACCTGATTTTGCGGCATCAAGCGCGCAATATTACCTCGTTCAATCAATACTGCCGGGGTCTCTTTTTGGGTGGACAGATACCAGTCAATCACCGCAGCAGACTCCGATAACCGGTCGGCTTTTCGTAGCGCGGCGGTTAACGTCAACAGCGCCAGTTCGTCATCTGGATGATCCCGTAAAAAAATGGCCAGGGTCTCAAGTGACTGGGACACCTTGCCACGTTCGTTCTGTAGCTGAGACAGCACATCAACTGCTAAAAAAAGATCTGGCTTAAGCTCCAATACCCGAGCAAAATATTTCTCGGCCTCATCATTGTATCCGAGCGTACGGTCCACCTGCGCAATATCAAAATAAAATCGGTAATCGTCTTGGTAAAGCGTGGTCCCAAGTAACAACAGGGAACGAGCCTCGGCAGGCTTACCCTTTTGCATCATCAGCTCACCAAGACGCACAAGAATTGAACGGCTTTTTGGGCGTCTTTTTTGGGCCAGCAACAGCGATTTCTCAGCAAGCTCTAAATCATCGAAATCAGCGGCGGCAGCGTTGGCAATAAAGAGGTAAGCAGTTGCCTTTTCGGCATTATCTGCGCGCCCCATCACCACTGGTAAACGCCGCTTCGCCTCAGCCACCTCCGGTTCATTGGAGCCGTACTTGATTGCCAACCGAAACGAGTCAACAGCATCCTGATGCAGTTTTGTGGCTGAATAAAAAAGCCCCAGACGGAAGTGGCTCTGCATGTGATCAGGCTTTATGCTTACCGCCTTACGAAAGGCTTTAAATGCCTCCTTTAAGTTTCCAAGCTCCACGTGAATAACACCCGAATTATACCAATAATATGGATTACTTGGATCTATCTCAATGGCCTTTTTAAAAAGGCGACTTGCCTCCTTGTAATTTTTTTCACGGGCAAATTTGCTCGCATCAAGAAACGCCTTCCTGGCCTGCAACGTCCCCTTAAAAGCACTAAGAGCACTGTCAACTTTAAGAATGTTTGACTCGGCCAGAGCAGCATATTTACCCCCTTTCGGGGCCCATTTTTTTAGCGCAACATAGTCTTTGTACGCCTCTTCATATTGACCACTACCTACGTGGATCTGCCCCAACCCGGCATGGCTCAAATAATGGGTTTCATCCAGCCGCACCGCCTCTCTCAGCTCATTTTCTGCCTGGCCCGTATCCCCATCACGCTGATATACCGAAGCAAGGTTGTAGTGCGCCAATACGTTCTCGGGGACCAGCGAGATCACTTCCTGCAGAGAGTCTTTAGCCAGCGCTAAATCACCATCGGCCAACGCCTTCAAACCAACCTTCAATAAACTCTTCACCTTGCGCGCAGCAGCAGGGTTGCTGCCATATA
>JALWRU010000253.1 GCA_026994095.1 Nitrospira sp.
GCGCAGGTACTGGCATTCAACAAAGACCCGGACGCTCCCATCATGGGGCTGGATAGTAACGGGCTGACGGTACACGGCATCGTCGGCGATCTGTTCGAAACCGTTCCAGCGCTGATCGCTGCGTTGGAGGCACCGCCTGAGGGTACGTCAAACGAGATGCCAAAGGGCGAGCAAACGCCACAGGAGGATCAGTGACCCTCAGTCGGCCAGACGGTTTTCAAAGCCTTCCCGGCCCATGGCACCGTAGGTGAGCACTTTACCCAACTCGACCCCCGGCTGATCGAACGGGTCGATGTCGTACAGACCGCCTGCAAATGCCGTCGCGACTTCGTAGAAGTAGAACAGCTGACCCAGTACAAACGGGTTGAGCCGGGGCAGATCGATCCGCATGCTGGGGCGCTGTAGGTCAGTAAGTACCATCTCGGTGGCGGCCTGCTCATACCCCAACAGGTCGGCCATGGTCTGCCCACCCAGATAGCTAAACGAGTCCAGATCACCATACCGATCCGGCAGCGCACACTGATGGGTGAACTCCCCGACCCGTAAAAATGTCACCATCTTGTCGGCAGGCCCCTCTACAAAGAGCTGCACCTGACTATGCTGGTCGATGGCACCCACCGCAGCCAAAGGCGTCTGGCCGGTGTTGACCACCTTTCCCTGACGGTCATAGGCCTTACCCAGGCTCTCCGCCCATAGTTGTACAAACCAGTCGGCCATGGCCGACAGCGCGTCACTATAGGGCATCACCACGCAGATCGGCTTCTGTTTTTGAGTGTCCGCCAGGTAGTGAACCGCCGCAAAACGGTAGGCCAGGTTTTGCTCCAGATCGGCGGTGCGGGTGCGGGCCTCCATGTGGGCAGCACCGGCAAGCAGTTCATCGATATCGATACCGCACACGGCGGCGGGCAGCAGCCCCACCCCGGTCAACTGCGAAAAACGTCCGCCCACTTTAGGGGGGATCGGCAGGGTCTGCCACCCCTCCCGCTCCGCCAGCTTGCGCAGGTTGCCATCCGCTGGGTCGGTCGTTGCAATCACCTGCTGTGTCAGGTCAGCGCCCCCCTTGTCGAGCCACTCGGTCGCCAGCAACATGTTGGCAGCGGTCTCTGCAGTACCACCGGATTTGGAGACCACGTTAATGCAGGTCTCGCTCGGGTCAAGCAACTCCAGCAGTTCGGCAGAAGAATCCGGATCAGCATTCTCTAACAGAAAGAAACGGGGCCCATCACGTTGATCATCTGGCAACAGATTGTAGTGCCGGGGTGAAAGACAATTGTGTGTCGCTTTGGGGCCGAGTGACGACCCACCAATGCCGACCACCACAAAGTTTTTATAGCGTGCACGCACCCTGTCCGCCATCTGGTGAATGGCACCGGTGTCTTGTGTGGGTAAGTCAAAAAACGGCAGCGAACCAGCCGTGCGAGCGTCGGACAAGGTCTGGTGTGCAGCGGCCACCCGACCACGAATCGCCTCCCACTGACTTACAGAGATCCCGTGGGCCTCGCCAATTTTCGCGGCCATCATGCGGGAGCTATCCAGCGAGATCTGCTGGTCAGAGATCCACTCATTCTGCCGGTAGCGGGGCATATCGCTCATGGGGCCTTCTCCTAAAGAATAGATGGCCGCATGGTAACAGCCCGGCCCACTCAGCGTCACCGGGCAGGTTCATTTGGCGAAACAAAAAAAGGGCGGAAGGTATGTCACCTTCCGCCCTTTTAGATCGAGGCTCACTCTAACAGAGCGAGCCGGGTCCGAATAGCCTCAAACGGCTATTCGTAATAGGTCGGGCAATTGCTTGCTAACCGGTACAACCCGAACACCACGATCAGCACCCACGTCACCGTCAACGCATAGCCACCATCGAACCAGGGGGCCTGGTTCGAGGTAAGCGCCTGGGTACAGTTGGGGTCAGGATGTTCGGTCACACAGCCTGCATGGGGCGGTGCTGTCTCCACACCCACATACCGGGTCTCGCCAATGATCTTCGCAGGGATCACAAAGGTCCGCTGGTCAAAGTTCTCGGCAGCGGTCATGAACGAATACTCTTTACGCTCCCCCCATAGCGGGAACGTTACCAGCACACTGGTAAAGATCGTCATACAAATCAGGGCAAACATGAAGACCGGCCAAGGGCGCCCGCCTTCCCGAATACCGTCATAGAGCTCCCATTTGAGCTCCTCGAATGTCAACTTACGACCTGCCATGTCGCTCTCCTCAAAATCGGTGTGGTGCCGGGTGACCCCAGTGGGTCACCCGGCAGACACGGAAGGCCTTATTTCAGGCTCACCATATATTTTGCCAACGCCTTCAACTCCTTCTTATCGAGGAAGTCAAACGACTGCATGATCGACTTGTTCTGCACCGAACGCGGGTCCTTATGGTGCTGCAAGTGCCACGCAACCGACGGCATACGACTACCGATGTGCATGAGATCCGGTGCCTTACGGTCCGAGCCAATCACAGTCGGCGACTCGCCAACGAAGTCACCTGCCAGCGGTGGTGCACCGAAGTACTCCCAATCCATGCTCTGCTCCGGTAGCAGCGTATGGCAGTGCCAGCAGCCCTCACGAATGAAGATCTTTTTACCAACCCCGACGGGGTCGTTAAAGCTCTTGCCTCGTTTGGTGACCATCGGCTGGTTCAAGCCCTTCATCAACGGATCCTTGATGGACCACGCCGAACTGCCGTAGTGAACCTGCTTGGACAGTGCCAACTGCGTTGCCGGGATCTTGGCGAGGTACACCCCGCCCAGCCCGATGGTCATGAACATGGACGCCGCGAAGACGACCAGGAACATGATCACGCCGATCTTGTATTCCTTATAACCACCCATTGGTGTCTACTCCTCTATCTCTATTAGGTGTAGTAAACCGTGGCCGGAGCGTTCTTCTCCGTCACAGGCTCACCCGCGGTGGCTGTCTTGTACATGTTGTACAGGAAGATCCACTGGCCCAATACAATCGTCAACCCGAACAGGGACCGACCGACCATATATGGGTGGGTGGCATAAACCACGTCGATAAACGTGGTGTTGTACACCTTACCCGAGGCCTGAATCAGACCGGCCAGCGTCAACGTGGTCCAGAAGCCGACAAACCCGATGGTGGTTAACCAGTAGTGGGTCGTCGCCAGGGACTGGCTGTAGATCTTGCGGTTGAACAGCTTGGCAATGGCGTAATAGGTCGCACCAATCTCGATAAAGGTCGAGAAGCCAAGCAACGCAAAGTGCGCGTGGGCCACAATCCAGTGGGTACCGTGAATGTACCAGTTGATTGCCCGGGTCTGCTGGAAGGCCCCCTGGAAGTTCAGGGGCACCGCCATCAGCGTACCGGTCAATGCAAACTGCAACGACACGTTGCTGGAGAACATGTTCCACTTGCCCTGCACGGTCAACACCATGTTGGTGATGAACGCCAGCGACGGGATGAGAATCATCACACCCGACACCGAAGCAAACGACTTCATCCACTCCGGCAGCGGCGCACCCATCAAGTGGTGCGCACCCGGTGTGGAGTAGAACGCCACAATGGTCCAGAAGTGCAGATGGCCGATCTTGTGGCTGTAGAGCACGTTACCGGTAATCTTGGGAATCACGTAGTACGCGATTGCCGCCGACACCGGAGTGATCCACAGACCCAACACGTTGTGCGCATGCCACCACACCATGTACGCCTCGTTCAGCCCCGTTACCGGGAACAGATCGGGAATCGCACCCACGAAGTAGGTCATGAACAGCATGATCAATGCTGCCATAAAGAACCACACCGTGATGTAGATACCCTGGGTACGACGCTGCAACACCGTCATAAAGACGTTGATGGAGGCCAAACCAAGGATGGCTGTCAGCACGTAAATATCCAGGGGCCAGATCAGCTCCTGATACTCACGACCGGAGTTGGCGCCCATGATCAGGCTCAAACCACCGACCACCAGGCCCACGTTCCACAGCCAGATGTTCCACACCCCCAACTTTTCACTCCACAACCGGCAGTTGCAAAGCGCGGGGGTCATGTAATACATGGCCGCCACAAAGGCGATGGAGATCCAACCGAAAATAACGATTGTAATGTGCAATGGACGCACCCGACCAAACGCGAAGGCAGAGGTCAACGGACCCATTACCTCAACACCGTTCAGCAGATCCGGCCATGCAATTCGCAAACTTGTAAAGAAACCAAACGAGGTCCCGATACAGAGCCAAACCACAGCACTGAAAAACGCATGTTTTGCAGCGGTGCCGGGTTTAAGCCCTTCGTACGTAGCTGTCGCTGTACTCATTTCTTACCCACTCCTAATTTAGGCGAATCCGGTGCCGCCACCCTACTCGCTACCATCATCCGGGGCCTGCTGTTTCATCAGCATGTACATCATCACCCCAACCACTGCCCCGATGGCAAAGGTCCAATAGAACATGTACATGTAATCGCCGGTCCACACATCATGGCGACCTGACCACAAACCCAGATTTACAGCAGAGCCAATCACAGTGCCCAGGCCCAAGCCCAGAAAAACACCGTTGAGGACCCACGTCATTACTTTTTCCATACCAATAACCTCCCAGCCCGCACCGACTGCGGGAAACTCTTACTCGCTAAACTTGCCCGCTTTACCGCTCACCATCATCCAGATCAATGTGATACTGGCAATGGCTAAAATGGTGCCGCAAATCGCGGCAAAACTGGCTAACCAAGCGGGGCCAGAATGGGCCGGGTTGTGATGAACCTTTTCCATGGCCATAGCAACATTGCTGGCGCCGATCACCAACATGCTAGTCAATGCGCCAATTTTAAAACCCTTCATCTGCCAAACTCCTTACAGTTAGGAACTTTGTTCGTGACCGCCTACAGGTTGTCCAGGTACGGATCCTTACGATCAACGTCAATATCGTCGATCATATCCTTGTAGAACAACACGCCACCCAACACCCACACAGTGGTATAGGTAATGATGATGTACAGAAGCGGGCCATACGGGCCAATGGGCGCATACCCGCCAATATCCTCACCAAACACCTTCGGCTGATTGGCGAAATAGACCTCTACTGCAACCCCCGCGACCATCGCGGCGATCCAGAATATCAACTTTCCTCCCATGGGTACCTCCTACTTGAGACCCGCCCGGTAGCGCTACCAGGCCATTTCACAACACTACAAACCTGCTTCTACCGTGGCCCGCTGCACAACACTGAAGGTCAGCGGTTCCATCTCATCACCGTCAACGTTGCGGATACCTTCAAACCGCATCGACAATTCCTCCGGCGCCTCCGGGTGGGGCTGGAAGAAAACCAACGACGTTCGGGCATACCCAGGAAACACACGGGCCAACCCCAACTGACGCTCTTCCAACTGGTCCAGTGCGGCAGAATAACCACGCCGCCCTGCACCCGAGGCCATCGCTCCGGTGGTGCGCTCCTGTAGCAGACGCAACGCCTCTGCCTGACTCAAGCAACGCACCTCCCGGCCACCCAACTCCAATCGCGCCCGACCAAAATCCACATCGACCAACTGGTCACCAACGTTATCAACCGTTAGCTCAAA
>JALWRU010000254.1 GCA_026994095.1 Nitrospira sp.
TCGTTATAGCGACACAGCCGTTTATGACAGTTCTCCCGAGAGGGGGAGCCTGCTGCGATTGGCAAAGAAGCGTCGCTCGGCAGGCGATAGAGTGGCCCCAGCACCGGTCCGATCACTAGTGGGCGATTGGTCATCAGGGTCACACGAATATCAGCCTGTTGCAGCCGTTCGACCATGGCCGTAAGGTTTTGCCGGTACTGGATGAGTGGCACACGCTCCAGCGGCGGCGCACCCTTGATGACATGATTGGCGTTGATCAGGACGTGGTCGTTGATTCCGATCATCAGCAACACCCCGTCTGGATGGTGGGCCAGAACATCGTGTTCCAGCCTCATTCGCAGACCGTCGGAGGTGTCATTATTGACGCCTGCATTGATAATCCTGTGCCCGGTACGCTGGGCCACCGCCACAGTCCATGGTCCTTCCGGGGGGGCGTGGGCGGTGCGGTAGGTAATGGAGTCACCAAACGCGACCCAGGTCTGGCTACGACTGATGCTACCGTGCCACACCAGCCAGCCCAGTCCGCAGACCATCACCAGCAGCAGCACCATACAGGGCCACTTACGGCAGGGCAGTGCGATGGCCACTGCTACCTAGAGCCGTTCACCTGCGCCAGCGTCCACGGGGCGGCTTGCCCCACCGGACTCCGGGCCGATGCCTAGTGTTGCTGAAGTGTGCAGGAGATTTCGTAGTCCAGCAGCTCGGTGATCTGGGGGTCCGGACCACACAGCAGACATTTGGGATTTTTGCGGTATTTAACCTTCATGAACTCCATCTCCAGGGCGTTGTAGACCAGCAATCGGCCCACCAGCGCCTCACCTTGTCCCAGAATCAGCTTGATGGTTTCGGTGGCCTGCAATACCCCGACGGTACCTGCCAGCACCCCCAGAATCCCGGCCTCCTGACAGGACGGGACCAGATCCGCAGGCGGCGGCTCTGGATAGAGGCAGCGATAACAGGGGTCATCCGGCTCGTGGCCACGCAGCACCGTCACCTGTCCGTCGAAGCGGAACATGGAGCCGGAAACCAGTGGTTTCTTGAGCTGAAAGCAGGCATCGTTCATCAAAAAGCGGGTGGGAAAGTTGTCCGACCCGTCCATGACAATGTCGTAGTTGCCGATGATGTCCAGTACGTTGGCCGAGGTGATGCGCTCGGTGTAGGTGTTGACGGTGATGTTGGGGTTGATGGCCAGGAGGGTCTCTTTGGCCGACTCCACCTTGTCGCGCCCCACATCCGGGGTGGCGTGCAGGATCTGCCGTTGCAGGTTGGACAGGTCGACCACATCCAGGTCTACAATACCCAGCGTACCCACCCCGGCAGCAGCCAGGTAGAGCGCCGCAGGCGAGCCTAAACCGCCCGCCCCTACCATAAACACCTTGGCGTCCTTGAGCTTCTGTTGGCCCTCGCCGCCCACCTCGCTGAGGATGATGTGGCGGCTGTATCGCTCGATTTCTTCTTCGCTGAAATCCATCGCTTGTTTCTCTCCGTACCGGGGCCTGTGGCCCCGTCATTTTATTCGATCACGGTGCGTTCGATCGGGTCCACATCGACCCCCAGCTCCACCATCTGCGCTACCGCCTCTTCCACCGCTGAACTGGCACCTACCAGCGCCAGATCCATGGTGCCTACACCGTCGCGGATGTCGGCCCTGCGGATGTTGAACTCCACCGGGTACTCCCGCACGATGCGGCACAATACCGGCTCAGTCACCCGTTCGTGGGGAAAGGTCAGATGGAAGCGTAGCTCCAGGTTTTGCATCGCTTACGAGCCCCCGGCGATGGCGGGCACAATGGAGACCAGATCGCCGTCGTTGAGCTTGGAATTGGCCCCGTCCAGAAAGCGGATGTCTTCGTCGTTCAGGTAGATGTTCACGAACGGGCGGATGCCGCCGTTGTCGTCACACAGACGCTCTTTAAGACCCGGATGGCGTTGCTCCAGATCGTCGATCAGGGAGGTGACAGTGGCCCCGTCGGCGCTCACGTCGCTCTGGCCGTCGGTCAGTTTGCGCAAGGGCGCGGGGATACGAACATTGATACTCATGATGTCCTCACATACTCAAAATAAAAAACGGACGCCGGGGCGGTACCGAGCGCCGAAAGATGTTGACGGCAACCCAAACGGATTATGCGGTCTTGGCCTTCGGCAGGGTGGTGCCCTTTTCGTCCAGGGTAAATTGCGATTCAAACGCGGTCAGACTGGGGGAGATATGCACCGGCTTGCCCACGTGGGCCTGCACGGCCTCCTGGGTTTTCAGGCCGTTGCCGGTGATGTAGGCCACCACCACGTCGTCCGGGTGGAAAGTCCCCGCCGCTGCCAGTTTTTTCAGGCTGCCCACGGTGACTCCGCCAGCGGTCTCGGCAAAGATGCCTTCACACTCGGCCAGCAGCTTGATGCCATCGATGATCTCCGGGTCTGACACATGGGCCATGCGACCATCGGTGGTGGCACAGGTCTTCAAGGCGTAATAGCCGTCCGCCGGGTTACCGATGGCCAGGGATTTGGCGATGGTATCCGGCTTGACCGGCTTGACGAACTCCTGCTTTTCGTCAAAGGCGTGGGCGATGGGCGAGCAACCGGTGGCCTGCGCGCCGTGCATGCGGGTGGCCTTGGCGTCGATCAACCCCAACTTGGTCAACTCGTTTAAACCCTTGTGGATTTTGGTATAGAGCGAGCCGGAAGCCATGGGGGCCACCACGTGGTCCGGGGCCTGCCAGCCAAGTTGCTCGGCGGTTTCAAAAGCCAGGGTTTTGGAGCCCTCGGCGTAGTAGGGCCGCACGTTGATGTTCACAAACGCCCACGGATATTCGGAGGCGATCTCCGAGCAGAGCCGGTTCACATCGTCGTAGTTGCCGTCTACCGCCAGTACCGTGGGGTTGTAGATCAGGTTGCCCAGAATCTTGCCCGCTTCCAGATCGGCCGGGATAAAGACGTAACAGCCCAGCCCTGCCTCGGCAGCGTGGGCCGAGACCGAGTTGGCCAGATTGCCGGTGGAGGCGCAGGCAACGGTTTTGTAACCGAACTCCACCGCCCGGCTGATGGCGACGGAGACCACCCGGTCCTTGAACGACAGGGTCGGATGATTGACCGTGTCGTTCTTGATGTAGAGGTGGTTCAGGCCCAGCTTGCGGCCCAGGTTTTTGGCATGTACCAGCGGGGTCAGCCCCACATTCAAGCCGCAGGTGGGCGGCCCTTCAACCGGTAGCAGATCGGCGTAACGCCACAGGGACAGCGGCCCTGCCTCGACCTTGGCCCGGTTGAAATCGCGGGCGATCACGTCGTAGTCGTAGTCCACCTCCAACGGGCCAAAACAGAACTCGCAGACGTGGACGGCTTCCGCCTTGTAGTTACTACCGCATTCGCGGCATTTAAGCCCCTTGATCTTGTTGGCAGGGGGGATGGAGTGAATCTTTGTGGTCATTGCACAGGGTCTTCCTATGTGGACCCGCGCCAGTCAATTTACAGGGCGCAGGCGCGCTGCTCGCCGTCGATCAGTTCCGTGATGGTAGGGGCGTCGCCACAGACCGGGCATCCGGTGTCGCGCTGTACCTTTACCTCACGGAAGTCAGACTCCAAAGCCTGGTAGGTGAGCAGTCGGTTGGTGAGTGAGTTGCCGATGCCGAGGATCATTTTCAGAACCTCGGTGGCCTGGATGGTGCCGATCACCCCCGCCAACACACCCAATACGCCCGCTTCCTGACAGGAAGGGACGATGCCGTCGGGTGGCGGCTCGCGGAAGATACAGCGGTAACAGGCAGATTCGCCGGGGCGAATTGCCATTACCTGGCCGGAGAAACGGAGAATCCCCCCGTGCACCAACGGTGTGCCGGTAAGGACGGCCAGGTCGTTAATCAAAAATTTGGTGGCAAAGTTGTCGGTGCCATCGAGGATGTACTGGTAGCCGGACATGATCTCTTTGGCGTTGGCCGCCACCAGACGGGTGTGGTGGGTAATTACCTCCACGTCCGGGTTCATGTCGTTGACTTTGTTTTTGGCCGAGTCGGCCTTGTGCACACCCACATCGGCAGTGTGGTGAATCACCTGCCGTTGCAGGTTCGACAGATCCACCTCGTCGTCGTCGATGATGCCCAGTTTACCGATGCCCGCAGCGGCCAGATACATGGCGGCGGGGGCACCCAGGCCACCGGCACCCACGATCAGGCAGGAGGCTTCACGAATCTTGACCTGGCCGATACCACCCACCTCCGGCAGGATAATGTGGCGGCTGTAGCGTTCAATCTGTTCTTCAGTAAAATCCATCGTCATCGACCATCAAAGCGGCATAAAGCCTAGATGTTAAAATACTTTTCAATGCTGAAGTAGCGCTCGCCGGTATCCGGTAATACGGTCACCACCGATTTGCCCTTGCCCAGTTCGCGGGCGACTGCAAGCGAAGCCAACACGTTGGCCCCGGAAGAAATTCCCACCATCAGCCCCTCCATGCGGGCCAACTGTTTGGCGGTGCGGTAGGCTTCGTCGTCGTTGACCTTGATGATGCGGTCGATCACCTTGGTGTTCAATATCGACGGCACAAATCCGGCACCGATTCCCTGAATCTTGTGGGGGCCGGGTTGCTCACCGGACAGTACTGCGCTGGTCTCCGGCTCCACCGCAATCACCTGCACCTGATCGTTGTGGGCCTTCAATACCTCGCCCACGCCGGTGATGGTGCCACCGGTCCCTACCGAGGCCACAAACGCGTCTACGTGGCCGTCGGTGGCCGCCAGAATCTCCGGCCCGGTGGAACGTCGGTGGGCCTCCGGGTTGGCCGGGTTCTCAAACTGGTTGGGCATGAAGTAGGAGGGGTTCTCCTCTTTCAGCCGCTCCGCTTCGCGAATCGCACCGCGCATCCCTTCCCAGGCCGGGGTCAGCACCAGTTGCGCGCCGTAGGCGGACAGCAGCGAGGCCCGCTCCATGCTCATGGATTCGGGCATGACCAGAATCAGCCGGTAGCCCCGCACTGCGCACAGCATGGCCAGACCGATGCCGGTATTACCGGAGGTCGGCTCAATGATGGTGCCATCAGCAGACAGTTGGCCCGCCTCTTCGGCGGCGTCCAGCATGCCTTCGCAGATGCGGTCTTTGACGCTGCCACCCGGGTTGAGGTACTCCACCTTGGCAAATACGTCGGCGCTGTTGTCGCCGTTTTCGGCGATCAGCCGACTGAGACGCACCAGCGGGGTGTTGCCCACCATCCGGGCAACGCTTTCAGTCAGCCGCGCGCGCGGATCCAGATTGTCGCTGCCACCGCCCATAAAATAGAGCAACTCCAGCTTGTCGCCATCGGCCAATTGGGTGGAGTCGTAGGCCTCCCGGTCGACAATGGTCCCGTTATGCTCGATGGAGACCATGCGCGGCTCCACCTCTTTTTGCTGGAGCAGACCAGACAGAGAGAGCGCGTCTGCGACTTCCTCAGGCTTACCGTTGATGGTGATGCGAATGGACATGGCTACCATAAATTCGAAATAAAATCGTTGCCCCACCCGCCGGACTGCACAGTCAGGTCGGCCACCGTTTGCCATCGACATAA
>JALWRU010000255.1 GCA_026994095.1 Nitrospira sp.
CCACAGGGTCAACTGCTCGGAGATATCCGCATCCTGATCGATACGGGCCTCGATCTGGCGCGGGCCGTAGATCAATTTTTGTTTGGGGAACAGATAGACCACCAGCTTGCCGTAGTGCTCCCCGTCCGAGCGGGCCGCCAGCCAGGCGGTCATGTTGTCACGCCGGGCCGGGGTGTAGGGCAGCAGCAGAATGAACTCCTCCTGAGCCTCCCCCGGCAGCCGCATGATGGTGTAGTAGGGCTTCATGGTCTTGTCGCCCTGACGGGGGATGGCCCACAGATCTTCGCTGTTGTAGAAGATCTGCGGCTCCAGCATGTGGTATTGCTGCAGCATGTGGGCCTGAATCGAGAACAGATCCTGGGGGTAACGCATGTGAGATCTCAGGTCGTCCGACATGGCGGACAACGGCTCAAATACCCCCTCAAAGGCCTTGGCGTAGGTGGCGAGGAGCGGATCATTCGGATCGACGATATAGAGATTGATACTGCCGTCGTAGGCGTCCACCACCGCCTTGACCGAGTTGCGGATGTAGTTGCCCATGCGTCCTAACGGCTCGCCGTAGGGCAAGTGATCGGTGGTGGTATACCCATCCAGCATCCATACCAGCCGCCCCTCCTCGGTAACGATCATGTACGGGTCGGCGTCCCAACTCAGATAGGGGGCCACCATGCTGACCCGGTCCTGAATATTGCGGTGGTACATCACCCGGCTATCGCTGGAAATATCTGACGAAAACAGGATCTTGGTGGTCTGGAAATAGGCGGCGATGGCCAGCTTGCGCAGCACCCCGTCCATAGACACCCCCCCCTCACCCCGGTAGGTGGCGTAGCGGTTCTTGTCACCCTCCGGGTAGTCGAACTCCTTGGCCATAGTGCCGACAAATACATAGTCGTTGGCCAACTCGCCGTAATAAATTTCCGGGCGGGTCACCTGCAACGACGGGGTGCTGGAGGCGGGCGGAATGTCCTGCACCAGGAACTCTGGCAGGCCCTCTGGCGAAATCCGGTTGACCGGCCCCACTGCGACCCCGTAACCGTGGGTGTAAGTCAGGTGTTCATTGATCCAGTTGGTGCCGCCGGGCAGGTTGGCGTAGGACAGTTCCCGTGGCGACAACATGATCTGGCGGATGTCGCCATCAACAATATAACGGTCGTTGTCTACATCGACAAAATCGTAGTAGGTGCGGATCTGCTGCAACTGCCGGTAGGTAGACAGCAGCGGCTTGTGGTCCCACAGCCGCACATTTTCGATGGTGGCCTTGTTTTTGGCCAACAACTCACCGGTCAACGACTCGTTGGCAGGAAACGGTTCGGCAGAGATCTGATCCAGCCCGAAGCCGATACGAGTGGCTTCAATGTTGCGCTGAATATAGGTGCCTTCCACCAGAATCTCGTTGGGCACCACCCGGTATTTTTGCAGCAGCCCCGGCAACACACTGACCCCCAAAAACGACACCAGCATGACAATACCGGCGGTCACTGCGGGCACCTTCCATTCGCCCTTGAAGCCACCATAAGCGATGGCCGCAGCCGCCACTACAGCCACCACTGTCAGCAATCTGTAGGCGGGTATGCGGGCGTATATATCGGTATAGGTGGCACCGGTCACCACCCCGGTTTTGGTGAACAGCGTGTCGTAAATCTCCAGGTGGTAGCCCCAGGCCAGCACCAGAAACAGCCCCCCCACCAGCAGCCCCAAATGGCGACAGACCACTGGGGACAGTTGCGGCCCGGTGGGCGCCAGCACAATGCCCCCCATGGCCATGTAGGCACCCACCGACAACACCAGCACCAGCATCAGGGTGCCCAGCAGCCAGCCCTGTATATAGTGTACGAACGGCAGTTCAAACACATAGAAGCCCAGGTCTTTGCCCAGTTGTGGATCGACCCGGCCAAACTCGGTGGCGTTCATAAAGCGCAGCACATGCTCCCACTCGGTGGACGCCTTAAAGCCGCTCATCAGGGCGATCACCGCCGCCAACGCAATCACAACCGGCCCCAGATACTGATCCAGCACCAGCTTCAATTGCAGCGATTGTTCCCCCTCCAGCATCACATAGAGCCGGTCTTTGGGGTGCGCTGCAACCACTTTCAAGTTGGGGTATACCAAGCCAAAACAGACCAGCGCGGCAACCGTTCCCAAGGCCAGCTTGGTCGTCAGGATGGTACGAAATACCCCGTCAAACCCCACCTGCACAAACCACAACCAGTCCACATACAGCGCCAGAAACGAGGTGCCAAACACCACCAGTAAAAACCCGACAAACAGCAGTATGCCGTTGCGAATCGGTAGGCCACCTCCAGACGGAGGAAACGGGCCGGGAGGGGTATTGGAAGAACCGTACATGGGCAAAAACCTTGCGCCCGCCGCCACAGCACCGGGCCGGGGCGACGAATAAAAAACCGGGGTAAGCGCTGATTATGGCCCAACTGCCACCGCTCCCGCACCCTTCGCATCGGTTCGGTTCAAAAACGTGCTGTCTGCACGCACACTTTTGCACCATACCGCCACTGTGAACCCACTGCCAGCCCGAGAAACAATCGGTATAAATTTTTTATCTATCTGATAAACAAGGCATAATCCATGACATGACGATATTGCCTCATGATGCGGCACACAGATTGCTCTGACTTCCTCGAGTTGCATTCTGGTGATACCCTCTGGCAGACCGTCGGCACGATCATTCGTCCCGGCCGTCTGGGTCCACCGCAAACGAGTACGAAAGGAATCGGCCCATGAAGTTGGCATGCCCCTCCTGTCAACATGCTGTGACGGCGGTAGAAATCGATCACCAGATGACCTGCGAGATCGTCTGCGAACACTGTCAAGCGAGCATTGGTGTCACAGTCACCACCTCTCTATTGCAGGCGGGTACCCCATCCGGGGCGTTATCCACCACTCATACGGCACTGGTTGCCATTGCCGACGAAGGCTTGCGGACGACCTACGCCCAGGCGCTTGAACGCATGGACTGGACCGTCCGACAGGCATCCGGTGGCCGTGAAGCGCTGAAGAGCATGGGGGTCCAGGTCCCTGATGTGGCCATTATCGACGGTGGGTTTGAAGCCATCTTTGGCATGGGTGTCGGCGAGATTATCAAACGGAGTGCAGTCACCCGCCATGCGCAGGTGCTCGGGTTGCGTGGTCACGACAACAGCGGCCTGCCGGTACCCGGTGCCGATCTTACGGTTGACCTGCATGCAGGGCCGGACGAGATCATCACCGCTGCCCGTAAACTGGCCAGAAACGGCCAGTCCGACCAGGACACCGAATCCACCGACTCCGCGGCCCCGCTCGAACAGAAAACATCTGTAGAACCCGTCGTAGAGTTGGCTGCGCCCCCAGCCGTCACGCCGGTTGCGGCAGAGCATACGGCCTCTGAAACTGCACCGGTAGCAGAGCAAAAACCCGCTGAAGATGCCGCCCCGGAAGGGGACGACAAGGCCCATGCGGCCGCCAAACGGCTGGCCCGTATCATCGTCTCTGACATTGCCCTGTATAACTCCGGGGCCATCGATGAGGGTGCCCGGAGCGGCCATCTGCGGCAAGCCATGACGCCCTTTTTGGCGGAGGGGCACGACCACTACTGTAGCCGTGTATCCGATGCCATCCGCGACAATGAGCGCTACTTTGAGGAGGCGGTCGATACCTTTATCGCCCAGCGCGAAGAGGCCGCTCAGAGCACCGCCGCCTAAACCGGCCCCTTACAGCACCACACTCGTCACCCGACTGGTCCTGATCGGTCGGGTCTCGTATAATGCCGCGCCATGAACCTACGATTTTTATGGCTGGGGATGGCGCTGCTGCTGGCCGGGTGTATGACACCTGCTGGCATGGTCAAGGTACCGGGCGGCGCATTTCAAATGGGCACCGATCAGGTGGACGAAGAGCTGGAGGCCCTCAATCTGGGGCTGCCAGAGCCGTGGTACGTGGACGAACACCCGTTCCACACGGTCAAAACGGGCCGATTTTTTATCGACCGCACCGAGGTCACCAACGAACAGTACGCCCGCTATCTGGCGACCCACCCCAAAGTAGACGCGCCCGACAACTGGTCCCGTCGTCGCCCGCCGGAGGGGCGTGACAACCACCCGGTGGTGTACGTCAGCTGGTTTCAGGCCAAACACTTCTGTAGCTGGCGAAATGCGCGCCTGCCTACCGAAGCCGAGTGGGAGAAGGCTGCCCGTGGTACCGACGCCCGCATCTACCCCTGGGGCAACCGCTTTGAACCGTCCTATGCCAATGTCTCATCCGGCCCGTTTGACCGGGGCCGCACCCGCGCCGTCGGAGCGACACCGGCAGGCGCTGGACCTTACGGGACGGTCGATCAAACCGGCAACGTGTGGGAGTGGGTCGATGCGGATTATAAAGCCTATCCCGGCAACCCGGACACGGTCGAGGCGTTCTCACAGCCGTTCAAGGTGATGCGTGGTTTCTCGTTTGAGGGGGTTGGCCACTTCATGCCGTCGGACTATTACAAGGTCGTCGCCATCAGTGCGCGGGCGTCATTTCGTGGTTATGACCACGCCACCGCCCGCCTCCGGGATGTGGGCTTTCGCTGCGCCAGCGACGGCAAATAGCCCCCTATTGGTGGGTATCCTCGCTACGGTCCAGCCGCATCTGGGCAATCTGCTCCGACACCAGCCCCAGCAGAAACGTCAGCACACCACTGGTCATCAACAACATCGACATGTTGGTAAAGCGGTGGCTGGTGAGGTAGGTAAACAGGTAGTAGCTCAACCCCAGGCCAAAGAACAGCGCACTGACCGGCAAAAATACCCGCAAGGGCGAGAACAGGGTGCTCACCTTGAGCATGATCAAAAAGAAGCGGATGCCGTCTTTGAGGGGCCGTATCTTGCTCTTGCCGGTACGCCGGGCCGCTACAATAGGCACATACAGCACCTGATAGCCCGCCCGGATCAGCCCCAGGGTGAGGGTCGAGGGGGATGAAAACGTGTTCGGCAGCAGGTAGGCAAACTGTTTTACCAGCGGTGCCCGCAAGGCCCGAAAGCCGGAGGTCAAATCGTCGATCTGCTTTTTGGCCAGATAGGTGGCAAAGGTATTGAACAGGTGGTTGGCCACATCCCGATGCAAGGCGCTGTCGGACTCGGCGGTACGCGCTCCCACCACCATGTGGTAGCGCTTGAGCGGCTCCACCAGCCGCACGATATCGGCCGGGTCGTGCTGGCCGTCGCCATCCATCAAGACAATCCACACCCCCTTGGCCGCCCGAATGCCGGTCTTCAAGGCTGCGCCATTGCCCACGTTGTAGGCGTGGGCCAATACCCGCGCACCAGCGCTTTCAGCGGCCTCGGCGGTGCCATCAGTACCGCCGTCATCCACGACGATAATCTCGTCCCCGGACCGTAATACCTCTTTTACCCGCTGAATCACCCGCCCGATACTGGCCGCCTCGTTGAAGGCCGGAATCACTACGGAGATGGCGGGCAGATCCGCCGGAAGCGGGGTTAACGGCTGTGGTGTCTGCTCGGACGGTTGGGAT
>JALWRU010000256.1 GCA_026994095.1 Nitrospira sp.
CGGGTGATGCTGCGCGACAGGTTCTGGCGTACATGCTCGGTCAGCAGGTCCATGTCACGGGTCTGCGGGGCGGCATCGGCCAGCGACTCTAAAATGGTACGCAGGTCGCGAATGGGGACCCGCTCTTTTAACAGGCGCTGCAACACACCGGTTACCTGACCCAGAGACAGCAGATCGGGCACCAGTTCCTCTACCACCTTGGGCGCGGCAGCAGCCACCCGGTCGAGCATCTCGCGGGTCTCCTGGCGGCCCAGCAACTCCCAGGCGTGGTTGCGGATGACTTCAGTGATGTGGGTGGCGACCACGGTGGGCACATCCACCACGGTAAAGTTGGCCAACTGGGCCTGATCCTTGTAGGTTTCATCGATCCATACAGCGGGCAGGTTGAAGGCTGGCTCCTGGGTGGGGGTACCGGGCAGTTCACGCTCGCTGCCACCGGGGCTCATGGCCAGCAACTGATTGGGGTGAACCTCCCAGCGGGCCACCGGGCTGCCCTTGATGAGAATGGCGTACTCGTTAGGCCCCAACTGCAGGTTGTCACGAATGTGGACCGGCGGCACCACCATACCGATGTCGGTAGCCAACTGGCGACGGATGGCCTTGATGCGGTCCACCAGCCCGCCGTCTCCGGCACCATCCACCAGCGGTATCAGGCCGTAGCCCACCTCCAGTTCCATCAGGTCCAGGGATAGTAATTGATCCAGCGCCTCGGATTCAGGCACCTCCTCGGGGGTGGCCGGTTCGGCCTGTGCCACCGATTCAGCCAGCTGTTTGGCCTGCTGTTTGCGAGAGGCGCGGATGGAGGCGTAGGTCAAGCCGGCACCCATGGCTAAAAACGCCATATGGGGCAGGCCCGGAATCAGCCCGAAAAAGAACAGGATACCGCCGGAGGTGCCGAGCACTCGTGGCTGTACCAGGACCTGCTGGGAGATCTCCTGACCGAGCTGTTTTTTGGCCCCGGCGCGGGTCACCACGATACCGGCGGCGGTGGAGATCACCAGTGCCGGAATCTGTGCCACCAGACCATCGCCAATGGTTAACAGGGTGTAGTTCTCGGCGGCGGTGGCCAGTGACAGGCCCTTCTGGCCCACGCCGATGGCCAGACCACCGAACACGTTCACCAGTGTGACGATGATGCCAGCGATGGCGTCACCGCGCACAAACTTGCTGGCACCGTCCATGGCGCCGTAGAAGTCGGCCTCCCTGGCCACCGCTTCACGCCGGGTGCGGGCCTGATTCTCATCGATCAGACCGGCGTTCAGATCGGCATCGATGGCCATCTGTTTACCGGGCAGGGCATCCAGGGTGAAGCGGGCTGCCACCTCGGCAATACGGCCTGAACCCTTGGTGATGACGATAAAGTTGATGAGTACCAGGATCGAGAAGACCACCAGCCCCACCACATAGTTGCCGCCCACCACGAAGTTGCCAAACGACTCAATCACCTTGCCGACCGAGTCACCCCCCTTGTCGCCGTTCATCAGAATCAGGCGGGTAGAGGCCACGTTGAGGCCCAGCCGCAGCAGGGTTGCCAGCAGCAGAATGGACGGGAACACCGAAAAGTCGAGCGGGTTTTTGGTATACAGCGCCACCAGCAGGATGACGATGCTCATGGTGATGCTGAAGCTCAACAGCAGGTCCAGCAGGACCGGTGGCAGGGGGATGACCATGATGATCAGCAGACCCACCACACCCAATGCCAGAGTGGTTTCAGAGTCGCGCAGCAGGGCGGAAAAACCGCCTTTTGCCGGTGTAGTCATGGGAGTACTCATTGGGCGGCTGCCATCTGCCCGGTGGGGGCGTTGGATTTATTGATGCGATAGACGAAGGCCAGTACCTCGGCCACTGCCTGATACAGATCCAGCGGAATTTCGCCACCCACCTCGACCCCTTTGAACAGGGCGCGGGCCAGCGGTTTGTCTTCCATGACCGGCACCCCGGCATCACGGGCGATCTCACGGATACGGGCGGCGATATGACCGGCCCCCTTGGCTACTACCAGCGGGGCGGCGTGGCTGTCCGGGCTGTATTTGATGGCGATGGCCAGATGGGTGGGGTTGGTCACCACCACGTCGGCGTCGGGCACATCGGACATCATCCGTTTTTTGGCGGCTTCCCGTTGCAGCGTACGGATGCGGGCGCGCACCATCGGGTCGCCCTCGGACTCCTTGAGCTCCTGTTTGACCTCTTGCATGGTCATGCGCAGCTTCTTTTCGTGCTGAAAGCGCTGAAAGGCCAGATCGATGAGCCCCAGAATCAACAGCAGGAAGCCGGCCACAACGACGATCTTGAAGGCCACCGTGCCCAGATAGGGCAGCAGGGTGGAGTAGGGCATGCCTGCCAGCTCTGGCAGGTGGTTGGTTTCGCCTTTCAAGATGATGCCGACCGGTACACAGACCATCACCAGCTTGAGTACCGATTTGACCCCCTCCATGAGGGTGGTGACCGACAACAGCCGCTTTACACCCTCTGCCGGGTTGATCTTGGAGAATTTGGGCATCAGCGGATGCAGGCTACCGATGGGGCCGGTCTGTACCAGATGGCCAACGATACCGATGATGACCATGACCAGCATCAGCGGGGTCAACAAAGACAACGCCTCCCAGCAGGTATCCATCAGGATCTGTTGCATCTGCTGGATGGTCATTTCGGGTTGCACGGCGTGCTGCAAGGCCACTCGCATCAGATCACCGGCACGGCCCAGCATATCGCCGCCGCCAAACCAGAAAAACCCGACGATGACCAGCAAAGACATGGCTGCGGGCAGGTCGCGGCTTTTGGCCACCTGACCTTTTTTGAGCGCATCTTCCCGCCGTTTGGGGGTGGCGCGCTCGGTCTTTTCTTGTCCGCTATTGGATTCAGCCATGGTCGCCTACTGCATGCTCACAATCAGGTTGGCCAAGGTCGGCTCCAGACCGATGTAGGCGTCGCTCATGAGCGCCACCACATAGGGCAGGCTGACACCGAGGGCCAAAAACCCCAGCGCCACGGTCATGGGCATGGCCACCATCATGACGTGCATCTGCGGCACCGCGCGGGAGATCACCCCCATGCCCACATTGGCCAGCAGGATGGCGGCCACCACCGGTGCGGCAATCTTGAGGCCGGTAGTGAACAGGCCAAATACCAGCGTGATCATCAGGTCGGCAAAGCTGGCGCTCAAATGGATGGCCATGGGCGGCAATACCGAGAAGCTGGTGACCAGCGCCTGCAAGATGGTGTGGTGGGCGTCCAGCGCCAACAGGATGAGGAAATTCAGCACGGTCAAAAACTGACCGATCAACGGCACCGGCGTCTGGGTCTGCGGGTCCACCGCCTGTGCCAGCGTCAGGCCCAGCATGTACCCCATGATCTCACCGGCAAACTCAAAGGCCACTGCGATCAGTCGCACGGTGTAGCCGATGATGCCGCCGAACACCACCTCCATGAAGATGGCAGGCAGCCAGGCCAGCAGGTTGTCCGGCAGGCCACCGATAAAATAGCCATTCACGGACGGGTACAGCATGGCCGCCAGCAGTAATGCAATGGCGATCTTTACCTGACGGGGTACCGAGGCATCACCCAGCAGCGGCATGGTGCCGATGATGGCCGCCACGCGGGTCAGCACCAGCATGAAGGCCGGGAACTCGCCAAATGGAATCGCCAGCGGCATTAGCTGGTCAGCCCCGGAATCATGATGAACAGGTCTTCCACAAAGCGCAGAAAGGTGGAGATCATCCACGGCATAAACAGGGCCGTGGCGACAAACACGGCAAAGATCTTGGGCACGAAGGTCAGGGTCATCTCGTTGATCTGGGTGGTGGCCTGCACGATGCTGATCAGCACACCGACTACCAGACTGATGACCAGCATGGGGGCCGCCAGCATGAGCGTGAGTTGCAAGGCCCGATGGCCGATGTCGATCACCATCTCCGGTGTCATCTGGCAAGCTCCTGACCGAACGTTGACTTGGCGGCCCCACCGGTGCCATTACCGGTGCGTCAGACAGGTAGATAGCAATGCGGGTGCCACCCGTTGGTAAAAGTCAGAGGCCGTCGGGAAAACCGCGCCAATGCTTGAGTAAAAAGTTTTGCGCTGGCGAGATCGGGCAGGGATGTTGTGCCCTTTGAGCCTCAAAGCCCCGGCTTTTTGCCGATCGCCGTTGGAATATTGACGGTGGTCCGAAAGGGCGTCACGCTGCTTGCGCGATTGGGTGGCGCGACCCACAATGAACGGGCTGGCCGAATCTTCTACCAGTGTCTTTTGACGGAGCGTGATTGAATGTCTTCAGCCAGCCAGATCCATTTCCCGGAGAGTGGTCCCGCACCGGATGTACTGGTCGTCGGGGGGGGCATTATCGGCACGCTGACCGCCCTGTCACTGGCCGACCGGGGCCTCAAGGTGGTGGTGGTGGAGCGCAGCGTGTCGATTAAAGAGTCGTCCTGGGCCGGGGCAGGCATTCTGTCGCCCATCTATCCGTGGAAGTACCCGGACGCCCTCAGCCATCTGGTGAACTACAGCCTCGATATCTATCCGGAGTTGATTGAGCGCCTGCAGGAGACTTCCGGGGTCGACCCGCAGATGGTGACTTCCGGGCTGATCATTCCGGTCTATCAGGCAGGCGAGTGGGAGGCCCTGAGCGAGGCAGCCCCCTGGAGCCAGAAGTTTGGCTGGCAGGTGGAGCGGCTGACCGCAGAGGAGGCCCGCACGGTAGAGCCGTGTCTGGGTGAGGGCCTGGTAGGGGCCATGTACTGGCCTGAGGTGGCACAGGTGAGAAACCCGCGCCTGACCCAGGCGGCGCGGTATGCGGCCCAGTCGGCGGGGGTGGAGTTTCATACCGATCAGGAAGTCACCGAAATCGTCCATCGGCAGGGCCGGGTGGAGCAGGTGCGGTGTCACGACAACGTCTTTACCGCCGACCGGTTTGTGATTGCCAGCGGTAGCTGGAGCGGCGGGCTGGCAGCGCAGGTGGGGCTGAACCTGCCGGTGCAGCCGGTCAAGGGGCAGATTTTGTTACTCAAGGCCGAGCCGGGTCGCTTGAAGCACATCATCAAACACGATCAGGCCTATCTGGTGCCCCGCACCGACGGCCATATATTAGTAGGGGCCACCATGGAGATGGCGGGCTTTGACCGGGCCACCACCCTGTCGGCCATGCACTTTTTAAGCGGGGCGTTATTATCGATGGCACCGTCGCTTGCAGATGCAGAGGTGGCGCAGCAGTGGACTGGCCTGCGCCCTGGAACCCCGGATGGTTTGCCCTATCTGGGGGCCGCGCCAGGTTTTGACAACCTGTATGTGGCGGCGGGGCACTACCGCAACGGTGTGGTGTTATCCCCCGCGACTGCCAACGTCATGGCCGATCTGATCTGTGGTGACACCCCGGCGGTGTCGGAGGACGTTCTGTCAGCCTTCGCGGTCGATCGGGCGACCGTCGATCACGCCGAGTTGGGGTTGCCGGAGCGGGTGTAGCCTTCAGATTGTCGAAAGACCGAATTTAGTCTATATTTAGACTG
>JALWRU010000257.1 GCA_026994095.1 Nitrospira sp.
CATCATCGTTGCCGTTGGGCCCGTCGGTGAAAGAAATGCAGCAGTCCATCTACATATGAGACGGCAGTCGACAGTGGCACATGGTCAATGCCGTTGCGGTTAAACCGCTGAACCCACTGGCTGCGGGCCTGTTCGGTAGCCTGTGTGAAGGCGCTCTGCACCTGCGGGTCTGCCGTATCAATCAGCACACTGTCACCCCGTTCCGGGTCGTGGGCGCGCAACAGTCCCACCTGCGGCAGTTGGTATTCTGCCGGGTCGCTGAT
The DNA here is from genome assembly GCA_026994095.1 of Nitrospira sp. GTDB lineage: Bacteria > Nitrospirota > JACRHL01 > JACRHL01 > JACRHL01 > JALWRU01. The sequence continues at coordinate 264 of JALWRU010000257.1, forward strand.
GGTAAGGGCGATGGTGTCGTGACGGCGGGCCAGTTGCGCCAGCGCCTTCTCCAGCCGGTCGCTGCCACCGGGCTGCAAAAAGTCAGAGATCACAAACACCGTGCTGTGGCGGGGCACCATGCGGCGGGCGAAGCGCAATGCCTCGGCCAGATCGGTGCCGGGATGTTCGGGGGTGTGGTTGAGCAGCGTCCGTACCAGCCGGTACAGGTGGCGTTTGCCCTTGCCCGGTGGCAGGTACTGCTCGACCTTGTCGGTGGCCAGAACCAGCCCCACCCGGTCGTTGTTGCCCACCGCTAAAAACGCCAGCAAGGTACACAACTCGGCGGCCATGCTGGCCTTGCTCTGGGCGGTGGTGCCGAAGGCCAGACTGGCGGACCGGTCCAGTACCAGCAGCACCGTCATCTCGCGCTCGACCACAAACCGCTTGATATACGGCTTGCCCGCACGGGCGGTGACGTTCCAGTCGATGGAGCGTACGTCGTCGCCCGGTTGGTAGGCGCGCACGTCATCGAATTCCATGCCCTGTCCACGGAATACCGACAGGTAGCCCCCGGAAAAGCGTCCGGTGACCTTGCGGCGGGCGGCGATCTCTACGCGCCGGATGCGGCGGATCAGTTCAGGGGGGATCACCGGCCTACGGGGTTTCCACCCGGTCGAAGATGCGGTCGATGACCGACTCCACCGGGATCTCCTCTGCATCGGCCTCAAACGTAAGCAGTACCCGGTGGCGCAGCACGTCGGTACCGACGGCGCGGATGTCTTCCGGGATGACGTAGTTGCGCTGGCGCAGATAGGCGTGGGCCTTGGCTGCCCGCACCAGTGCGATGGAGGCGCGTGGTGACGCACCAAAGGCGATCAGCCCGTCCAGATCGTCAATGCCGTAGGCGGAGGGGGTACGGGTGGCGACCACCAGATCGGCCACGTAGCGCAGCAATTTTTCGTCCACATACAACTCGTCAACGACCGCCGATGCGGCCATCAGATGTTCCACCGTGGCCACCGGCTGGATCGGCTCCGGCGGGGGACCGGCCATGCGCCGCATGATCTCGATCTCTTCTTCGTGGATGGGGTAGTCCACCTTGAGTTTGAACATGAAACGATCCATCTGCGCCTCGGGCAGCGGATAGGTGCCCTCCTGCTCGATGGGGTTCTGGGTGGCCAGCACCAGAAACGGCGACGGCAGTTGAAAGGTCTCTTCACCGATGGTCACCTGACCTTCGCCCATGCCCTCCAGCAGGGCGCTCTGCACCTTGGCCGGGGCGCGGTTGATCTCATCGGCCAGCAGGATGTTGGTGAAAATCGGCCCGTGTTTGACGGTGAACTCGCCCCGGTCGGGCACGTAGATCTGCGTACCAACCACATCGGCAGGCAGTAGATCGGGGGTGAACTGTACCCGCTGAAAATCCGTGTGGATGGCCTGGGCCACCGACTTGAGCAGCAGGGTCTTGGCAAGGCCGGGAACCCCTTCCAACAGCACATGGCCCCGGCATAACAGGGCCAGCAGCAGCCGCTCCAGCAGTTCGGTCTGGCCTACCAGTTGGCGCGCCACTTCGTCAGAGATGGCGCTGATAAAACGGCTGGTATCCCGGACCGTATCCAGATCGACCCCTTTGGGTGACTGGAGGCTTTCTGTTGAACTGTCCGGAGTGGGGTGTGGGGTCTCTTCAGGGGTATTCATGGTCCCGCCCATGGTAGCGCTATCCTTCTCCACATTATGAAAACGAATTCTTATTGGGCAATTTTATCACCCGCTCCCCCCTCGTTTCAGGGGGGTGTGGGCAGGCCCAAACAACTACTGTATCACCGTTGTTGGAGTGGGCATATTGCCGTCTGAAGAAATTTGTGAAATCAATCAATAAATCATATGGTTATGCCATTAAGTGGCGGGGTTTTCAGCATCTTGTAAAGGGTGCTGTTGTGTTGTATTGTGCACAAAAATTCGACCAACATTCGATCTTGGCACCGGCTGTGAAACAGGTCGGGGTCAGCGTTTCTGCACGGGAAACCCGGTGGGGCTATAATGGCCCCTTCACCTGGAGGCCTGTGACGGGAACACGGGAGGGCTTGGTGGAGTATTTGTGATGGCAAAACAAGCACAGACGATATGGGCATGGGCGATGGGTGTACTGGTCATCGGTGCGTCGGCGTACGGTCTTACCTATGTGCCGTTTGCACCGCATGCGGACGCCGCAGGGTCGCAGATCTCCTTTGCACCAGCCAGCCTGGTGACGCCTGCCGCCATTCCGCCGTCGGTTGAGATCTCGGCGGCTTCGACCCGCCATCTGCAAACCCGTTTTGCCGAGTTGGGCTACGAGTGGACCGACAAGGGCCACACGGTCAGCCGACCGGTCCCCCGGATTCAGGTGCGGGCCTTCCCGCCGGATCTGGGTACCATCACCCATGTGCCGACCCGCAAGCAGCTTTTTTTCCAGAGCATGTTGCCGCTGGCATTGTTAGAGAACGAGCGGGTGGTGTCAGACCGACGCTCGCTGCAAGCGGTCATGGCGCGCCTGAATAACGGTGGCACCCTGTCGGCACCGGACGGTTACTGGCTGCAACAGTTGGGTGAGCGGTACAACGTAAAAGAGGCCCTGTCTTCCAGCGCGGCACGGGATGAGCTGCTGTTACGGGTGGATGCGGTGCCGGTTACACTGGTGCTGGCCATGGGGGCCTACGAGTCCGGTTGGGGCACCTCCCGTTTTGCCGGTGAGGGCAACAACCTGTTTGGTCACTGGACCTACCAGCGCGGTACCGGCATGGTGCCCAATGCCCGCAACAAGGGTGCCCGTCATGAACTGGCAATCTTCCCTGATCTGTCGGCGTCGGTGCGGGCCTACATGCACAACCTCAACACCCACCGGGCCTATGCGGACTTCCGTCGGGTGCGGGCAGAAGGCCCCAGCAAACCGGCCGAGACCCTGGCGGCGCAGTTGGTCAAATATTCCGAGCGTGGTACCGACTACACCGATGCGGTCATCCAGTTGATTCGGGTCAACGACCTGGAGCGGTTTGATGCGGCGGTACTGGTAGGCACCAACGGCCCGATTACAGTGGCGGCGGTATTGCCTTCCGATCTGGATTAGGCGGCTGCACCCATCCGGGTAAACCGGTGGGATTTTCCCGCTTTTGCATGCCAGCTGTTGATTGACCGGCAGCGCGCCCAAGCGCTATCATTCAGGCGGATTGTGCGCTAAAAACCGGGATGTGTCAGGCGGTCTTCATGTCGCGCCGAATCGCAGCATGCATGAAGGACCGGATGAACTACAAAGAGACCCTGTTACTACCGCAGACCAGCTTCCCCATGAAGGGCAACCTGCCCCAGAATGAGCCGAAGCGGCTGGCCCAATGGCAGACCGACGACCTGTACGGTCAGATTCGCGCCAAGTCGGCGGGCCGACCCCGTTTTATCTTGCACGACGGCCCGCCCTACGCCAACGGCCACCTGCACATGGGCCACACCCTCAACAAGGTGCTCAAGGACCTGATCGTCAAGAGCCGCACCATGGCCGGTTTTGATGCCCCCTATGTGCCCGGTTGGGATTGCCACGGCCTGCCCATTGAACATATGGTGCTCAAAAAGCTGGGCAGCAAACGCCATCAGATGAGTCAGAACGAGGTGCGCGCTGCCTGCCGCACCCACGCCGACCGGTTTGTGGGCATCCAGCGGGACGAATTTGCCCGTCTGGGGGTGTTTGGCGACTGGCAGCAGCCCTACCTGACCATGGATCCGACCTACGAGGGTGACACCCTGCGGCAGTTGGCATCCTTTGCCGACTCCGGCGCGCTCTACAAGGGTAAAAAGCCGGTCCACTGGTGCCCGTCCTGCGAAACCGCGCTGGCCGAGGCCGAGGTGGAACACGCCGATGTGACTTCGCCCACGGTCTATGTTCGTTTTCCGCTGATGGCGGATGCCCAGTTGGCGCTGGGGGTACCGGCGGGCACGGCGGTGGCCATCTGGACCACCACCCCCTGGACCCTGCCTGCCAATCGGGCGGTCTGCATCAACGCCAACCTGATCTATCAGTTGTTGCCGCTGCCGGACGGCCCGGTGGTCGTGGCCGAAGGACTGGTAGAGGCTATCTGCGCCACGCTGGATGTGCCGGTGCCGGAGGACGATGACAAGGTTCTGGTGCCCGCCGAAGCGTTGGCCAAGGCGTGGGTGCAACATCCGTTTTTAGGGATTTCAGTGCCGGTAATCTGTGGCGACCATGTGACACTGGAGGCCGGAACGGGCGTAGTCCATACCGCCCCCGGTCACGGGCAGGACGATTACGAGGTGGGTCTGGCCCATGATCTGGAGGTGTTCGCGCCGGTAGATTCTCGTGGGCGTTTTACCGCTGAAGTGGGGGTGCCCCAGTGGGAAGGGCTCAAGGTAAAAGAGGCCAATCCGCTGATCGTCGAACATCTGGCCGAGCGCGGCATGTTGCTGCACAGCCAGCCGATTGAACACAGTTATCCTCACTGCTGGCGTTGTAAGGGCGCGGTGATCTTCCGTGCTACTGCCCAGTGGTTTATCTCCATGGCAGAGAACGACTTGCAAAGCCGCGCACTGGATGCCATCGAGCAGACCGAGTGGATTCCCAAATGGGGGCGTGAGCGTATTCGCGGCATGGTTGAAACCCGCCCGGACTGGTGCATCTCGCGCCAGCGGGTGTGGGGGGTACCGATCATTGCCATGGCCTGTAACGCCTGTGAACATGCCCAGACCGACGGCGACTGGATCCGCTCCCTGGCGGACCGGGCCGATCGGGAGGGGGTCGATTTCTGGTTTGGTGATGAGGCCACCAGCCTGTTGCCGGACGGGGCCACCTGCGAGTCCTGTGGTAGCAGCGACATGGTGCCGGAGCGGCATATTTTAGACGTGTGGTTCGATTCCGGTGTCAGCCATGCGGCGGTGCTTAAGCGGCGAGACGAGTTGAGTTGGCCTGCTGACCTGTATCTGGAGGGGTCGGATCAGCACCGGGGCTGGTTCCAGTCATCGTTGTTGGTCGGGGTCGGGGTGGATGGTGAAGCACCTTATAAAGCCGTGTTAACCCACGGTTTTCTGGTGGATGCCAAGGGCCTGAAAATGTCCAAATCCACCGGTAACGGGGTCGAGCCGGACAAACTCATCAAGCGGGTAGGGGCCGAGATCCTGCGGCTGTGGGTGGCAGCGGAAGACTACCGGGACGATATCAAATTCTCTGAGGAGATCCTTTCTCATCTGGTGG
>JALWRU010000258.1 GCA_026994095.1 Nitrospira sp.
CTGCCGGAAGACGACTGGCTGCCCTATTTTCGCGATATTGCGCAAGGCCACATCCTGGCCACCATCCGTGCGGAACTGGACCGTTTTGGCATCCACTTCGAGCAGTGGTTCTCCGAGCGCCGCCTGTACGAAGGTACCCCCAACCGGGTGCAGACGGTCATGGACGAATTGACCACCGCCGGGGCCGCCTACGAACAAGACGGCGCCCGCTGGCTGGCCACCACCCGGCATGGCGACGACAAAGACCGGGTGATGGTGCGCAGCAACGGCGAAACCACCTATTTTGCCTCCGACGTGGCCTACCATCAGGAAAAATTCGGGCGCGGCTACGACCGGCTTATCGATGTGTGGGGGGCCGACCATCACGGCTACATCGGTCGCATGAAAGCCGCCGCCACCCTGCTGGGCCGCTCGCCGGACGATTTAACGGTGGTGCTGGTGCAGTTGGTATCGTTGTTGAGAGACGGTCAGCCGGTGGCCATGTCGACCCGCTCCGGCCAGTTTGTGACCTTGGCCGAAGTCTCTGACGAGATCGGCTCCGACGCCTGCCGCTTCTACTTTTTGACCCGCAAGTCTGACGCCCAGCTGGAGTTTGATCTGGCGGTAGCCAAGGCCAAAACCGCCGACAACCCGGTCTACTATGTGCAGTACGCCCATGCCCGGGTCTGTCAGCTGTTCGGCAAGGCCAAAGCAGCCAACATCGGCCTGATGGCCAGCGCGTCAGCCTTGGGTGACATCACCAATGTGGACCTGTCACCGCTGCAAGATGCCGAGACCGTCGCGCTCATTAAACTGCTGAACGACTACCCCAAAGTAGTCGCTGCCGCCGCTGACGAACTGGCGGTGCACAAGGTGCCCTATTATTTGCAGGAGCTGGCCAGCCGCTTTCACGCCTACTACTACAAACACCGTTTTGTGGGTGAAGAGATCGCCGTAAGCGAGGCCCGGCTGGTACTGGCCGGGGCGGTACGACAGGTACTGAAAAACGGCCTGACCCTCATCGGCGTCAGCGCCCCGGACCGGATGTAACCGGCCTGTGAGCACCCCCACCACATCCACCGCCATGGACTTTACCCCGGCCCGTTTTTGCAGCGATACCAACGCCCGCACCGGCACCCTCAGGCTCACCCGTGGCACCGTGCAGACGCCGGTATTCATGCCGGTCGGCACCCACGGCTCGGTCAAGTCCATGACCCCGCACCTGCTCAAGGAGATGGGCGCCGAGATCATTCTGGGCAACACCTACCACCTCTATCTGCGGCCCGGTCACGAGCTGATCGATCAGTTGGGTGGTTTGCAACGGTTTATGGCGTGGGACAAACCGATCCTCACCGACAGCGGTGGCTATCAGGTATTTAGTCTGGGGGAGCTGTGCAAGGTCCACGATAACGGCGTGTCGTTCCGCTCCCATGTGGACGGCAGCCGCCACGAGTTCACCCCCGAGATCGCCATGGCCATTCAGGGAGCGCTGCGCTCCGACATCGCCATGGTGTTTGACGAGTGCCTGTCCTATCCGGCCACCGCCGAGGAGACCCGCCGCTCCACCGACCGCTCCATCGCCTGGGCGGCCCGCTCCAAAGCGGCCCACGGCAGCCATGCGCGGGCTGGTGAGCAGGCCCTGTTTGGCATTGTACAGGGCGGTTTTGACAACGACCTGCGGATCTATTCGGCCCAGGCCACAGTGGAGATGGGCTTTGACGGCTACGCTATCGGCGGCCTGTCGGTGGGTGAAGGCAAGGAACTCATGTACGGGGTGCTCGACACGGTAGTGCCACACCTGCCCACCGCTTCGCCACGCTACCTGATGGGGGTCGGCACCCCCATCGATCTGGTGGAGGGGGTGGCCCGTGGCATCGACATGTTCGACTGTGTCATGCCCACCCGCCATGCCCGCACCGGCTACCTGTTTGTGGGGTGGGGCCGCATCAACATCAAAAACGCGGTCCACCGGGACAGCGCCTCACCCATCGACGATACCTGCGGCTGTTACACCTGCCGCCACTTTTCCCGCGCCTACCTGCGCCATCTGTTTTTATCCGGCGAGATCCTCGCCCACCAGCTCCATACCATCCACAACCTGCACCGCTACCTGACGCTGATGGCCGAGATGCGAGAGGCCATCAGCGCCGGTCGCTTCGGCGCGTTTTATCGCCAGTCGGTGCAACAGTTCCAAGAGGAAAACCACCATGCCTGAATGGATTCAGATCTTTGCTGCCACCCCGGCCTACGCCCAGGCGAGTACCCCGGTCAGCGGCAGTAGTGCGTTTATCGCCAACTTCGCACCGTTCATCCTGATCTTTGTGCTGTTTTACTTTTTGCTGATCCGCCCCCAGCAAAAACGTCAAAAAACCCACCGCACAATGCTGGAAGAACTGCAAAAAGGCGATAAGATCATTACCAACGGCGGGCTGATGGGGACGGTATCGACCGTCACCCCGCAAACGGTTACGGTGCAAATTGCCGATCAGGTACGGGTCAAAGTGCTGCGGACCGAGGTGATGGACCTGCAAAGTAATGTGATTGAAGGCAGCGGCGGCAAGTAAACCACCCAACGGATGGGAACCGGCCAACCAGTGTCGGTGGTAACAGGAGAGACGCACCCCCGAACCAATCCGGGCGTGCGGAGGAGAACATGCAAAAGACCATTTCGACCCGCCTGATCGCGGTCGCAATCTCCATCGTATTGGGGCTGGCTTATTTTCTGCCCAGCCTGCCGGACGATGTACTACCCGAGAGCCTGAGCAGCTACCTGCCCGGTGACGGCATCAATCTGGGGCTGGATCTGCAAGGCGGCATCCATCTGGTGCTGCGGGTGGAGCGTCATGTGGCGGTGGACAACGCCATGGACCGCACCAGCGACGGGCTGGCCCAGTACCTGTCTGAAGACGACCAGTTGACCGGCGTGTCAGTGGCCCGCGAAGGCGACTTCCACATCCGTGTGCGCTACACCGACGACAGCCAGTTGGCGACCATCAACGAACTCATCGAAAAGCGTTTCTCCACGCTTGTTCCGTTTGATACCCCCGCCTCTGACCCGATTATCGGTGAAGATCCGGGGGATGGAGCCAGCTCCGCTGAAAGCCTCACCCTGCAAGCCGAACCCAACAGCCTGCTGTTGCGCCTCAAGGATACCGAGCGGCAGACCATGTTGGTCAATGCGGTGGTTCAGTCGGTGGAGAGCATCCGCAACCGTATCGACCAGTTCGGTGTGGCAGAGCCGCTCATTCAACAGCAGGGTATTGACGAAATTCTGGTACAGCTGCCCGGGGTTTCCGATCCAGACCGGGCCATCGCCCTGATCGGCAAGACCGCACTACTGGAGTTCAAGCTGGTAGATGAGTCGGTCAGCCCCTTTGGCGAAATCCCCGATGACGACGAGATTCTCTATCAAATCGTCAAAGACCCGGCCACCGGTCTGGAGGTGGACCGGCAGCCCTACGTGGTCAAGAAAAAAGCCATGCTCACCGGTGAAACCCTCACCGACGCGCGGGTCAGCATCGGCCAGTTCAACGAGCCGCTGGTGGCGATCTCGTTTGATGCGGTGGGGGCACGGATCTTTGGGCAGGTGACCGGCGACCACATCAAGGAGCGGTTTGCCATTGTGCTGGATGACAACATCCATTCCGCCCCGGTGATTCAGGACAAGATCGACGGTGGGCAGGCACAGATTACGGGCAACTTTACCCCCGCTGATGCCAACGATCTGGCGATTGTGCTGCGGGCGGGTTCACTGCCCGCCCCGGTGACGATTCTGCAAAACGTCACCGTCGGCCCCAGCCTGGGCCACGACTCGATTAAAGCGGGCATCACCGCCACCCTGTCGGGCTTCTTGCTGGTGGTGCTGTTCATGACCATCTACTACCGCCTGTCGGGCTTGATCGCCAACTTCGCCATGTTCCTGAACGTGCTGTTACTGCTGGGCGCGCTGGGGGCCATCAACGCCACCCTGACCCTGCCCGGTATCGCCGGAATCCTGCTCACTATCGGCATGGGAGTCGACTCCAACGTGCTGATTTTTGAGCGGATCCGCGAAGAGCTACGGATCGGAAAAACCGTACGGCTGGCCATCGATCAAGGGTACAACCGGGCGCTGGTCACCATTGTGGATGCCCATGTAACCACACTGATTACCGCGGTGGTGCTGTTCCTGTTCGGTAGCGGCCCGGTCAAGGGCTTCGCGGTCACCTTGAGTCTGGGCATCCTGATTAACTACTTCACTGCATTTGTGGGCACCAAGGTGCTGTTCGACTGGATGAACAGCGGCAAACGCCTCACCAAGTTGAGCATCTAAGCCATGATGGAACTTATCGGAAAAACCGATTTCGACTTTTTGGGCAAGCGCAAAATTGCCTTTTTCCTGTCCGGCGCACTGGTGCTGCTGGGGCTGTTTACACTGGTGCAGATCGGTCTGGGCAAGGCCAACATGGGCATCGATTTTGCCGGTGGGACCAGCGTGCAACTCAACTTTGAGCGGCCGTTAGACGCGCAGGAAGCCCGCGACATCCTCACCGATAGCGGTTTTGATGACGCCGATCTACAGCAGTTCACCGGCACCAACAAACTGCTGGTGCGAGTCAAGCGGACCGACTCCATCGAGTCCCACGTAGCCGACGGCCTCAAGGCCGCCTTCAAGGCCGCCCTGCCAGACAACCCGTTTGTGGTGGATTCGGTCACCGAGATCGGCCCCTCCATCGGCGACCGTCTGCAACGAGATGCGGCGTTGGCCATTCTGCTGGCCATGGGCGGCATCATCACCTACATCGCCTTTCGGTTTGAGTTCCGCTTCGGCATTGCCGCGGCGGTGGCGACCTTTCACGATGTGCTGGTGGTGCTGGCAATCTTCACCCTCATGGGGAAAGAGATCAACCTGTTGCTGGTGACTGCCCTGTTAACCCTGTCCGGTTATTCACTCAACGATACCGTGGTGGTATTTGACCGCATCCGTGAAAACCTGCGCAAGCGCAAACGCGAAACCCTGCAAGAGGTCATCAACAAGGGCATCAATCAGGTGCTGTCGCGTACCTTGGTCACCACCTTGACCACCTTGTTGGTGCTGATCGCGCTGACCCTTTGGGGCGGCGAGGTGCTGCACGATTTTGCGCTGGCCCTGCTGATCGGTGTGCTGGTGGGTAACTACTCTTCAATCTTCGTCGCCAGCGCGCTGGTGCTAGAATGGCGCGGTGGACAAAAATCTGCCCGTGATGCTGCCGCCAAGGAGGCCTGACCCCATGACCCCGTTCCGTACACCGACCCTGTGGCTGATGGCCGCACTGTTTGTCACCGTCTCAGGCTGCTCTGGCGAGTTCTACGACAGCGAGCCCCACGACAAAGCAGAACATGCCTCCGGCGAGGCTGTCGCCATTGAGCACAGCAGCGGTGGTCACGACATGGAGGCGCCAGCCCCCAGTCAACACCTGACCAGTTCAGACAATATGCCCGCCCATCG
>JALWRU010000259.1 GCA_026994095.1 Nitrospira sp.
ATGCCACGCCATTCTCATGGGCCGGGGGCAGGCTGAGGCCGAAGTGTTGCCCGAGGTGCTGGAGCCATTACTGGATCTGTTTGCGCTGGGCACGGTGGCCGATATGGCCCCGCTCAGAGGTGAAAACCGTCCGCTGGTACGGCGTGGGCTGGCCCTGTTGAGCCGTGAGGCACGGCCTGGGGTCGTCGCGCTTAAAAAAGTGGCCGGGTTGGCCGGGCAACCGGTGGGCGCAGGGCAGGTGGGCTTCCACTTGGGGCCGCGTATCAATGCCGGGGGGCGGGTCGCCGAAGGTTCACAGGGGGTACGCCTGCTGCGCGCACAAGACCCGCAAGTTGCCCAGCAGGCGGCAGACTATCTGGACGACGCCAACCAGCAGCGTCGGGCCATCGAATCCGATACGCTGGAAGAGGTATTCGGCCTGCTGGACGAGGGGCCGGTGGCGGACTGCATCGTATTGGCGTCCCCCGACTGGCATGCGGGAGTATTGGGCATCATCGCCTCACGGGTGGTGGAGCGGTATCACCGGCCCTGCCTGTTGATTGCGCTGGCAGAGAATGGTGTGGGCAAGGGGTCGGGCCGCAGCGTGCCTGGTCTGCATCTGTTTGACGCGCTGGCCGAGTGTACCGACCTCATGCTGGGGTATGGTGGTCATATGTACGCCGCTGGAGTCACCGTGGAAGCGGCGCAGGTGACGGCCCTGGCCGAGCGTTTGGCGCAGGTGGTATCGGCCCGCATGACCACCGACCGGTTTCGGCTGCCGCTGAAACTGGATGCCAGTGCCCGCGTGGCAGAGGTCGGCAGACCCCTGCTGGATGAATTTGAGCGTTTGGCACCCTTTGGAATGGGCAACCCGGAGCCGGTGTTACTACTCAAAGGGGTGGTGCCGTTACAGCCCCAGCGGGTGGGGCAGGATCATCTGCGGATGACCCTGTGTGACGCAGCGGCACCGCATGTGCGACTGCCTGCGATCGGCTTTGGCTGTGGTGACTGGTTGGGCGACCTGATCAAGGAGGGACAGCCGGTGGACATTGCCGGAACCATCAACCTCAATCGCTGGCAAGGGCGGGAGACGGTGCAGTTTCGCATTAAAGACGCCTGCCGGGTGGTGTCGGCCCCCGCTTCGGGTGAGCGAGCCGCCCATGCCTGATCCCGGCAGGCTGATTCAGCAGGTCCGCGCCTACCGGGGCGACGACGACCTGCAACTGATCCGCAAGGCGCTGGATCTGGCCGCCACCGCTCACGCCGGGCAGTTGCGGGCCTCCGGTCACCCCTACCTGAAACACCCGCTGGAAGTGGCCGAGATTCTGGCCCAGTTGCGCATGGACGAGCCGACCATCGTCGCCGCCCTGCTGCACGACACCATTGAAGACACCCACCTGACCCGCGCCGAACTGGTGCGCGAATTTGGTGAAGAGATCGCCCATCTGGTGGATGGCGTCACCAAGATCGACCAACTGCGGCTGGTGGGCCGTGAACAGGCCCAGGCGGAGAATTTCCGCAAGATGTTGCTGTCCATGGCGCGGGACGTGCGGGTGATCCTCATCAAACTGGCTGATCGCCTCAACAACATGCGCACACTGGAGCCGCTCAAGGAAGAGAAGCAGCGCCGTATTGCGACTGAAACCCAGGAAATTTACGCCCCCATCGCCAACCGGCTGGGGCTGGGCTGGATCAAGGTAGAACTGGAGGATTTATGCCTGCGCTATCTGAAGCCGGAGGTCTATTTTTCGCTGGTGACCCAACTGGATGCGGGCCGCAAGGAGCGTGACCGTTACCTGCAACAGGTCGGCGATCAGGTGGTCAAAGAGGTGGGCAAGGTGGAGATCCCCCTGCGGGTGGAAGGGCGCTCCAAACACATCTACAGCATCTATCGCAAGATGACCGCGCAGAACCTGGCGCTGGATCAGCTCTACGACCTGTCCGGGGTGCGTATTATCACCGATACCACCATGCACTGTTATGCCTTGCTGGGGATTATCCACTCCCTGTGGCAGCCGATCCCCGGCAAGTTCAAGGACTATATCGCCGTTCCCAAGACCAACGGCTATCAGTCGCTGCACACCACAGTGGTATGTGAAGGGCGGCAGCGGGTGGAGTTTCAGGTGCGGACTGAAGAGATGGATCAGGTGGCGGAGGTGGGTATTGCCGCCCACTGGAAGTACAAGGAAGGCGGCCCCATCGACCCGGCAGGTGATCAGGTGTTCCGCTGGTTGCGGCAGATTCTGGAGTGGCAGCAACAGGTGTCGGATGGGCGTCAATTTCTAGATGCGCTCAAGGTCGACCTGTTCTCTGACAGTGTGTTTGTCTATACCCGTACCGGTGAACTGCTGGAGATGGCGCGGGGTAGCACGGTGCTGGACTTCGCCTTTGCTATCCACACCGAGTTGGGGCTCAGTTGTATCGGTGCCAATGTGGACGGCAAACTCAGCCCGTCGGAGTTTGTGCTCAAGTCGGGCCAGACGGTGCACATCCTCACCAGCCCGGACCAGCGCCCGTCCCGTAGCTGGATCACCTTTTTAAAGACCTCCCGCGCCCGTTCAGCGGTCAAACAGTGGATCCGTGGGGAGGAGCGCCACCGGGCCACCGAGGTGGGTCGCAAGGTGCTGGTACGGGAGATTCGCCGTCAGGGCCAGCGACCAGAAACGGTGTTGGCCAACATGGCACCGGTGCTGGAGGCGCTGGAAATTGCCGACGAAGACGCCCTGTTCGCCGAAGTGGGGCATGGCAAGCGCTCCATCGGAGATGTGTTGACCCATCTGCTGCCAGGGGTGCGGGTGCGGCCCAGTTTCAAGGACCGGGTGATGATGCGGCTCAATCGTCAGGATGGCGTGGTCAATGTCACCGGCGAAGGTGTGATGGTGCGGCTGGCAGAGTGTTGCGGGCCGATCCCCGGCGAAGAGATTGTCGGCTTTGTGAAGCGCGGCAAAGGGCTGGTAATCCACTCGGTGGACTGCATGCGGGTGGACGCCTTCGAGGACGATCCGGAGCTACAGGTGGAGGTTCGCTGGGACGCCAATCCGTCCCGTCCTCACGCGGTGGCCCTGCGGGTGGTCACCACCGACCGGCCCGGTATTCTGGGGGCGGTGTCGTCTGCCATTGCCGATGCCAAGGCCAATATTACCGAAGCGCGGGTGCGTACACTGGCAGACCGCAAGGCGCGGTTTTTGCTGACGGTCGAGGTGGACCACACCGCCCATCTGGCACGGGTCATTCGCCGGATGGAGCGGCTCAAGGATGTGCTGGAGGTGTCGCGGGTGGCCGTCGACGAGCGCCGGGCAGGCACCCGCTAGTCCCGGCGGTCTACATCAGGTCAGCGTTTACCCACAGATGCGCTATGATGCTGGCGGCGTAGCCCAGTGCGATGGCCCAGATCCACTTCATGTGGCCAAAGAAGGTGTAGATCCCACGGGCCTGCCCCATCAATGCCACCCCGGCGGCGGAGCCGATCGACAGCAGCGACCCGCCCACCCCGGCAGTCAGGGTAACCAGCAACCACTGGCCTATGGACATATCCGGGTTCATGGTCAGTACTGCAAACATCACCGGGATGTTGTCGACGATGGCCGACAAGATGCCGACCAGCACGTTGGCCCAGGTGTTCCCCAGCCCTACATACATGCTCTCTGACAGCATCGCCAGATAGCCTGCGGTACCCAGCCCGCCCACACATAGCACAACCCCGTAGAAGAACATCAAGGTGTCCCACTCGGCCCGTTTCATGCTGGTAAAAATATCGAACGGTGCGTCCGTTGCGCCGCGGACCTCTTCCGGCCCGGAAATCTCTGCCTGATGGATGCGCAGGTCGCCTCTTCGGATGAAGTAGCCGTAGACCTTCAGCACACCCAGGCCGGTCATCATGCCCAGTACCGGCGGCAGGTGCAGATAGTTGTGACCCAGCACCGCCATGAGGATGGTGAACAAGAACAGCCCGATCACTACATAGCCACCTGGCTTGACCGACACCGACTCTTTGACCGCCGCCGGTTTTTCGTTGGGCACAGCAAAACTCATAATGGCGGCCGGGATCAACCAGTTCACCAGCGACGGCAACAGCAGCGCGAAGAACTGGCTAAACGGCACAATGCCCTTCTGCCATACCATCAAGGTGGTGATGTCACCAAACGGGCTGAACGCACCACCGGCGTTGGCGGCCACCACAATATTGATGCAGGCCAGGGTGATAAAGGCGCTGTTGCCTGCACCTACTGCCATGACCACCGCAGCCATCACCAATGCGGTGGTGAGGTTGTCGGCGACTGGGGAGATCAAAAAAGCCAGCAGGCCGGTTAACCAGAAGACCGCCTTAAACGAAAACCCGGCCCCTACCAGCCAGCCGCGCAGGGCGTCGAATACGCCGCGCTCTTCCAGGGTATTGACGTAGGTCATGGCGGCCAGCAAAAACAGCAGCAGCTCGGCATATTCCAACAGGTTGTGGCGCACTGCCGCCTCGGCGGTGTGGGTGTCGCCGATGGCCACGTAAGCCGAGGCCACCAGTGCCCAGATAATACCGGCAGCAATCAGCACCGGCTTCGATTTGCGCAGGTGTAAAAATTCTTCGCCCATCACCAGCAGGTAGGCCAATACAAATACGATGACTGCAGTGATGCCTTGCCAGGAGTGGGTCAGGTTCAGCATGGCGCTGTCCCCGGCTGCGCTGGAGGCCATGGCGGCAATCGGCATCAAGGTCAACAGTACGGCGGCCAGAAGTCGCCATTGGATATATTTGCGGTGCATGATTCGGCCTTTTAAGCTGGTGTTCGCCCGGTGCGAACGGTTCCCCCATTTTATCCCCGGTGCGCGCGCCATCGGCTGCTGCGCTTCGTCTCGATTCGAGACAACAAGGCCTTATCGGCAAAGTCGGGCCGTATCTTCGCGGAAACAGACGATCGGGTACAACCCCCTGCCTCAATCCGATGCAGCAGGAGGATCGCCGCTTGACAACGGCGGCCATGCGACCAATAATCTTGCACCTTTGTGCATGGTGACCGGATACCCTGCGGTTGTCGTTGAGCATAGGCGCGTAGCTCAGGGGTAGAGCGCTACCTTGACACGGTAGAGGTCGGCGGTTCGAAACCGCCCGTGCCTACCATTTTTGCTGTGGTCAGTGGCTATCTTTGTGTGGCTGGCCGTTTGCGGGATGGTCGGCGGACGATCGTGGCGTGGGTACCCTGACGGGCTGCCGATGGTAATTCTACCTGCGGCGGCGCACAGTAACAGGACGTTATGTAATGGATCAGACAATCGATCTTCACATCCACCCATGAAGACGCCCGCGTCCTTGCAGGCTTTCGGGTGTTGGGCTTGCGTCCCCCCATTTTTTTACAACTCAACCGTGGTGTACGCACTGCGGGCCATTGACGGTAGTCGCTGATGAAGGTGATTGCCGTTTTGGTGATGTCGGT
>JALWRU010000260.1 GCA_026994095.1 Nitrospira sp.
AAGAGCGGGTCCCCATTCGCGACCTGCGTACCATTTTAGAGTCGCTGGCCGATGCCGCCCCGCAGACCCGTGACATGGACCTGCTGACCGAGCATGTACGCCAGAACCTGTCGCGCAGCATCACCCGTCAACATGTGGGTAACGACGACACCCTGACCCTCATCACCCTGCCTAGCGGCATGGAGGAGAAGGTTCAAAACGCGGTACAGCAGAACGCCCACGGCAGCTATCTGGCCCTCAACCCGGACGAGGCGCAGACCATCGTGGCGCATCTGTCGGAGGCCATGAACAAGGCCGTATCCCAGGGCCATTCCCCGGTATTGATGGCCCCGCCCATCACCCGTAACCACTTACGAAAACTCACGGAGCGGTTCTTGCCGAACCTGGCCGTGTTGTCACCCAACGAGATTGCCCCCGGCGTGAAGGTACGTTCGGTCGATGCAGCAGAGGGAGTCACCAGTGCAGATTAAACGATTCAAGGCCGACACCATGGCCCGCGCGCTCAAGGCCATCAAGGCCGAGCTAGGGGCCGACGCGGTCATTCTGGAGACCCGGCGACTGGGCAACAAGGGCGGGGTCGAAGTGACCGCCGCCTACGACCAACCAGCTAAGCCGACCAAACCAGTGCTGGCCAAGCTACCTGCAGAGATGCCGCCGGTGGTGGTCGATCCGCCCTGGGTCGCCGAAGCCCTCAAGCAGCGCGAGGCCGGTGACCGCACCGCCACACCGGTAAACCACCGCCCGTCGGCTGCCGAAACCACGCGGCCGGTGATGGCCACACCGCCTTCGGCACCGATGGCATCTGCCGCCGATAACGCCTCCTTTGATGAAGCGCTGGCACCGATCCGCGCCGACCTGGCCTCCATGGGTACCCAGTTACAGCAGATGCAGCCGGTCACCCTGGACGGATTGACCGCCCTGCGCAGCGAAATGCAGCGCATGCAACGGTTGATGGGCTCACTGGTGGCTGCCCATCAGGTAGATGAACTGCCCGAAGCCCTGCGTGACAGCTATGCCCGCCTGCTGGAGTTGGGCCTGCCGGAGCCGACCGCCGCCGAACTGGTGCAACAACTGCCCGACCACAACCCGGAGCTACTGACCGAGACCATTGCCAGGCGCATCACCGTGGCCAACCCGCTGCAAACCGGTAGCGACAGCACTTCCAGACAGGCCCGCATGATGCTGGTCGGCCCCACCGGGGTTGGCAAAACCACCACCATCGCCAAGCTGGCCGCCCACTACGCCATCGCCCGCAACCAGAAGGTCGCACTGATCACCCTGGATACCTTCCGCATCGGCGCGGTCGAGCAGTTGGCACGTTACGCCGAAATCATCGGTGTGCCGTGCCGGGTGGCCGCCAACCGGGCCGAGCTGGAAGAACAGCTGGCCCACCTGTCCGATGCGGATCTGGTACTGATCGATACCGCCGGACGCAGCCCCCGCGACCCGGACCATGTGGACGAGCTGATGGCCTTGGGGCTGGATGGTATTCAGGTCCATCTGGTACTGCCTGCCACGCATACACCGGGGGGTCTTGAAGAGATTGTCTCGGCCTACGCCAAGCTGGCCCCCGAGGCCATGATTTTAAGCAAGCTGGACGAGGCCCGCACCCTGGGTGCGGCGGTCCACACCGCCCTGTCCAGTCGGCTGGAGTTGTCGTACCTTACCGACGGTCAGCGGATTCCGGACGACCTTCATCGGGCCTCCGGCATGGCGCTCGCCAACCGCCTGCTGGTACAGGATGTGACCACATGAGCACCCTGACCCAGGCACAGCAGCTCTCCAGTTGGGTACGTCGTAAAGGCGGTGCCATGCGGGTGCTGGCCATCACCTCTGGCAAACAGGGTGTGGGCAAGACCTTACTGGCAGTCCGGCTGGCCGAACAGCTCTCTCGCAAGGGGCAGCGGGTCCTGATTTTAGACAGCGACCCGGGCCACGGCAATGTGGAGCTCATGATGGGGGTCCATCCGGCCCACACGCTGGCTGATGTGCTGACCGGGCGGTGCAGCTTGCAAGAGGCGATCGCCTTTGGGCCACACAAGATCGGTGTCATCGCTGCGGGGGTCGGCCTGAGCGACCTGACCCGGCGAGGTGAGGCCGGTCAGTTGACCCTGTTGGCACAGATCGCCGCCCTGCCAACACCGCCCGACTATCTGATTTTAGATGCGGGCGAAGGGGTGGGGGACAACGCCCGCTTTCTGACCGCCTGTGCCCAGGACATTCTGGTGGTCACCACCCGGGATGCGGACGCCATTACCGATGCCTACGCCCTCATGAAAGTGATGGGATCGCTGCACGGAGAGCGCCGTTTTCGGCTGGTGGTTAATCGGGTGGAGGACCAGGCCGAGGCCCTGTCGGTCTACCGCCGGTTGAGTTCCGCCGCCGATCAGTTTTTAGGGGTTTCAATCGATTTTGCCGGGTTCCTTCCCATGGACCCGGCGGTGAGTGACGCGGCGCGGGGACAGCGGATTGGCCGCTGGCACTACGCCGCACCCAGCCCGGCGCAGGTGGCCCTGACCGAGCTGGCGGAGACAATTCTGACGTGGCAACGGGCGCTTGTGCCCAATGACAGTGTGCAATTTTACTGGGACCGCATAAGCGGGATGCCGTCCCCGATGACCGCAGGAGGATAACACGTGGAGAAGGCCCCACAACGCGATTACGGCGTAGGTGTATCGCATATTACGCTGGAGGTGCAAGAGCGCCTGATCACCGAATTTGCGCCCAAAATACGGATCATGGCCAATCGCTTGGCCACCCGTCTTCCCGCCCATCTGGATGTGGACGACATCATCAACGTGGGGGTCATTGGCCTCATGGACGCGATGACCAAGTACGATCCAGACCGGGAGACCATGTTCAAGACCTATGCGGAGTTCCGCATTCGTGGCGCCATGCTCGACGAGATCCGGGCCATGGACTGGGTGCCCCGCAGCGTGCGCGAAAAGGCCGCCAAGCTCAGAAATGCCTATCAGGCGCTGGAGCAGAAGCTGGGCCGCCCGGCCACCGAAGAAGAGGTGGCCAAGGAGCTGGAGCTGGACCTGTCGATGGTGCAGAAGATGCTGCATCAGGTGGCCCACACCGCGGTATTGAGTCTGGACGATCTGGGGGTCGATTCGGCCCGCGAAACCAGCATCGTCGAGTGCATCTCACAGGAAGGGCTACCGGACCCGCTGCAAAATCTGCTGCAAAAAGACACCTGGGATCTGCTGGGCGAGGCCATCGAGCACCTGCCCAAGAAGGAGCGCACCGTGGTCACCCTCTACTACTACGAAGAGTTGACCATGCGCGAGATCGGCAGCGTGCTGGGTATCACCGAATCGCGGGTTTCACAACTTCATAGCCAGGCAATCCTGCGGGTCAAGGGCAAGGTGGCCATGCTGCGGGAGAAGGGCCGGTCCGGCAGCCAGCGCACCCAACTCAAGAATGCCTTGGGCAGCGCCGACAAGAGTGGTAGGCACTGGCACGAGGGCCCGAAGTTCGGTACGACACTTCGCTCGGAACATCGGTAAAAGGGACAGAGGGATGAAAATTCTGGTAGTCGATGATTTTTCGACCATGCGACGCATTGTTCGCAACATTCTCAAGCAGATCGGCCACACGGATGTGGAAGAGGCCGAGCACGGCAAAGAGGCCCTGCAAAAATTGCAGCAGGGCGGCTTCGACTTTGTGGTATCCGACTGGAACATGCCTGTCATGACCGGCCTGGAACTGCTCGTTGAAGTGCGCGCCGATCCGGCGTTGAAACATCTACCGTTCCTGATGGTCACTGCAGAATCCAAGCAGGAAAACGTGGTGGAGGCCATCAAGGCAGGGGTCAATAACTACATCGTCAAGCCGTTTACAGCGGATGTACTCAAAAGCAAGATCGACAAGATCCTGACCGGCTGACCCGGGCGTTTTTTACCATCCTGTAACCGGAGAGGGGCCGTATGCAGGAATCGACATTTCAGCCTGCAGGACAGGACCTTACGACCCGTATTGCTTCGGCATGGGCCGCTGTGCACCCGCCGAAGCGACACCAATACACGTTTGATCTGACCATTTTAGCCGCACCGTTTCGGTCGGCAATCCATCGTACCCGGGGGGAGTAGTCAATGGATGCAACCGATAAACCGACAGAGGCCGAGCTGTCGCTGTATCAGGATGTGGGCGAACTGGCCCGCTTCATCAATCAGGCCCATCTGAATCTGGCTGAAGACCTGCCCCGACCGGACCCGCAGGGGGGTTCATCCATCGTTATCAGCGCCGACGACCTGCCGTCTGCCCACGAGATGCTGAACAAGGTCACCGAGGATACCGAGGCCGCCACCAACGCCGTGATGACCCACGCGGAGACCACCACCAACTCTCTGGACAGCATGCGCACCATGCTCGCCGAGTTGGCGGCCACCACACCGGACAGCGACCAGACTGCTGACCTGACCCGGCGCATGACCACCGCAATCGACGCCATTGAATCGGCCCAGAACGACACCATCATGGCCATGTCGTTTCAGGATCTGACCGGACAAAAGATCAAGCAGGTCATCTATCTGATGAACCAGGTGGAGGAGCGCATCCTCAAGCTGGTGGTGGAGTACGGCATCGCCGGAGCCGTTGCCCTTGAGCACTCCCCGGAAGAGTCGCGACAGGCACTCAAGGAGAGTGGCCCCAGCGGCCTGCACCAGACCAATGTAGACGACATTCTAGCCGAGTTCGGATTCTAGTCGGATGCCTGCCGCACACCCGACCATACCGCCCATCCATGTGATTGCCCCGGCGCACGTCAGGAGCCATCATGGCACCTGAAATCCCGGAAGACATGAAGGATATTCTGGACGACTTTTTGGTCGAGACCAATGAAGCCCTGGGCGGGCTGGATCAGAATTTTCTTGATCTGGAGAGCAACCCGGGCGATACCGGTCTGCTCAACGAGATCTTCCGCACCGTCCACAGCATCAAGGGAGGGGCCGGGTTCCTGGGCCTGGAAGACCTGGTAAGGGTGGCCCACAGCTCCGAAAACCTGCTCAATATGCTGCGAAACGGCGAGATGTCAGTAACCGCCGAGGTCATCGATGTGGTGCTGGAGTCGGTCGATACCATCAAGGCCCTGTTGGGTGAGCTGCAGGGGGTGGATCGGGGTGAGCTGACCATTGGCGGCATCGTGCAAAAACTGGATCTGATGATCCAGTTTGCCGAAGAGGCCGGCCCACCCCAAAATGCCCCGGAAGAGGCTCAGGCCGTAGCAAGCACTGACAGTGCAGACGCTGACAGTGCTGAACCTGCCAGTGATGACGAAGACGATTTTTTTGCAGACGCTGCTGCGGACACCGCCACAGACGCCCCTGCTACAGATACAGCCCGCGCCGAAACCGCCAGCACAACAGATACCACCCCGGAGCCTGCCCCGGCACCCGCC
>JALWRU010000261.1 GCA_026994095.1 Nitrospira sp.
GATCCATGTTGTTGAATTAACAATGAATACGCGGAAGGGCACGGCAGAGTACACAGTCAACCTGGACAGAATTGCACAGTAGCAGCGTGTGCTGTACACGTTTTGACAGGGTCAGAGATTGTCAGGACGGGTGCCGGTGAGCCACCGGCGGGCGGGGTGCTAGGGCTGGGCCTGAACCGGACTGCCGACGCCAATTACCCACCCTTGTGTGGTGCTGCGAACGGTGGCGACCTGGTAGGTGGTATCACCCAACGTCACCTGGCTGTATGCGGTGCTGCCCGGTTCGGTTGCGGGTGCCGTGGCACCCCAGTCGGTAAACGCCCGTCCTGCAAGGTTGGTGCGGCTGGTCAACAGCACCCGCAGGTCGTCATTGGCGAGAAATGCGAACCCGCCAGAGGCCTTGGCAGCCGCGACCAACACCCCCTGGGTCATGACCCGATCCACATCCATCAAGGTGGCCACGTGGCCGATGCCACCGGGCATTTCGTGGTGCATCCCCAAGGTAAAGGTGAAGGTATTGGGCACGATGGTCAGCGGGCCGACCAACGGCCCCTGCTGGGCCTCGGTCAACATGGTCTTGATGCCGTCAGAGGCGCTGGGTAGCGCGGCCAGCAGCTTGCCGTCGGGAGAGAATACCGCCACTGCCAGATAGGGGGTGGAGTCCCAGGAGAGGGCCTTGGCATCGGTCGAGGGCTGGCCCTGAGCCACTGCGGCCAGCGCCGGTAAGGCCACCACCTGTTCAGCCAAAAAACGGTAGGCCCCGGACATGCGCTCGTCCACCTGTCGGGTTGCGGATTTGGCCAGATTGGTCAGCGGGGTCTGATCGGGCTTGTCAGAGGACTGGCAGCCGAAGGAGAGGGTCAACAGCAGGCAGGCCAGTACGGATGCAGCGCGCATTAATGAGCCCCTTCAAGGCTGGCTTGAGACAGACTGAAGTAGTCGCCGGTGGGGGTCAGGGTAAAGCCGTGTAAATGTGCACTGCGGACCAGCACCGACTCCGGGTGCCACAGGGAGACGTAAGGTAACTGCCGGGCCAGAATCTGCTGTACCTCGCTGTAGATCCGTTTGCGGGCAGCGCGGTCGAGGGTGGTGCGCCCCTGCTCGACCAGTTCATCCACACGGGCATCGGCAAAGCGGCCCCGGTTGGCGCCGTCTGGCGGGGTGCTGGCCGAGTGAAATACGTAGTGGAAAATATCCGGCTCGCTGATGCCGACCCAGGAAAGGGTGTAGAGCTGAAAATTGCCCTTCTTGATATCGGCGTAAAAGGTACCCCATTCGTAGGAGCGCACGGTCACCTCAATGCCCACCTGGGCAAGCTGCTGCTGTAGCACCTCACCGATACGGCGGGTCAGTTCGTTCTGGCTGGTTTTGTAGGTAAGTGAAAAGCGGGGTTGGGGCCCCTCCGGGTCGGGGAGTCCAGCTTCGTCCAGCAATGCACGGGCCTTGTCCGGGTCGAAGGCATAACGGGCCACCTGTGGCTCGTAGGCCCAATGTTCAGGTGTCAACATGCCGGTGGCAGGGCGGGCCTGCCCCCGGTAGAGGGCGGCGATGATGCGGTCCCGGTCGATGGCGTGGGCGATGGCGGTGCGAACCTTGAGGCGGGACAGCATCGGGTCGTTCATGTTGAAACCCAGATAGCTGTAATTGGTGCCGGGGCCATGCTCCACCACCAGCGACGGGTCTTTTTCCAGTAGTTCCACCGCGTCCGGCGACAGGCCGTTGAGCAGAAACTGGATGTCGCCTTTTTTCAAGGCCAGCAGCCGTACCGAATCCTCTGGCATGATCTTGAAGACCAGTGTTTTAATCGCGGGCGCACCGCCCTTGTAGGACTCAAACGCCGCCAACTCCACCGCTTCGCCGGGGGTAAAACGGGTCAGTTTAAACGGTCCGCTGCCCACCGGCAGGTCGCGATAGCCGTCCTGATCCCCCAGATGGGCCGGCACGATCCCCCGTGCCATATTGATCAAAAACGGCGCGTGGGCGGTCTTGAGCACAAAGTCGATGGTGACATCGTCCACCACATTGATGGCGCTAATCTGGTCGTAGGCAGCACGATGGGGGGAGCCGTTTTTAGGGTCCATGATCCAGCCAAAGGTGTAGGCCACATCCCTGGCGGTTAACGGCTGACCGTCGTGGAAGGTTACCCCCGGTGTCAGATAAAAACGAAACGTAGTGGGGGTGGGGTTCTCCCACCGCTGGGCCAGATCGCCGATGACCTCCAGATTGGGGCCGATCCGCACCAGTTTTGAGAAGATCAGTTGGCCGATGCGCTCCGAGTAGGCGTCGGTGGCCAGTCGAGGGTCCAGATTGGTGGGGGAAGCCTCCAGCCCAGCCACCAGTCGAGCGGCGGGTGGTGGCCCGTCAGCATGCTTGGATTGGCAGCCGGTCAGGCCGCCCATCAGGCCGCCCATCAGCCCGATCCACAGGCTCAAAAAAAGGGGGAGGGCAGCGCCTCCCCCCGGTTTCATGCGGTCCACAACCGTCACCGCAGGACCAAAAAAGTGCATGGTCAGTATCCGTTTAGGCGGATTTGATGTCCTGATCGGAATCGTACATCAGCACCGGCTGGCCCTTGCCCTCGATCACGTCCTGGGTCACATACACCTCGCGCACATCGGTGGTGGAGGGGATCTCGTACATGAGGTCGAGCATCACCTCTTCCAAAATAGCGCGCAGACCACGGGCACCGGTCTTCTGGGTCAGGGCACGGGCAGCCACGGCGCGCAGGGCACCTTCGCTGAAGCGCAATTTGACCCGATCGAGAGAGAACAGCTTTTCGTACTGTTTGGCCAGCGCATTTTTGGGCACTGACAGGATCTGCACCAATGCCTCTTCATCCAACTCGGTGAGGGTCGACAGCACCGGCATACGGCCTACAAACTCCGGGATCAGCCCAAATTTCAAGAGATCTTCCGGGCGCAGCTTTTTGAGCAATGCCCCCAGGTTCTTGCGGTGACGGGGGCGCACGTCAGAGCCGAAGCCCAGCGGCTGCTCGCCCAGGCGACCTTCAATGATATCCTCCAGCCCCACAAACGCACCGCCGCAGATGAACAGGATGTTTTTGGTATCCACCTGCACAAATTCCTGGTGGGGATGCTTGCGGCCCCCTTGCGGCGGAATGTTGGCGACCGTGCCCTCGATGAGTTTTAACAATGCCTGCTGTACCCCTTCACCCGACACATCGCGGGTGATGGAGACGTTTTCACTCTTTCTGGTGACCTTGTCGATCTCGTCGATGTAGACGATGCCACGTTCGGCCCGCTCCACGTCGTAATCAGCTGCCTGCAACAGCTTGAGGATAATGGTCTCCACATCTTCACCCACGTAACCGGCCTCGGTGAGGGTGGTGGCGTCAGCGATGGCAAACGGCACATCGATGATCTTGGCCAGGGTCTGCGCCAGCAGGGTCTTGCCGGTACCGGTGGGGCCAATTAGGAGGATGTTGCCCTTTTGCAGTTCCACCTCTTCGTTTTTGCCCAGATGGATACGTTTGTAGTGGTTGTGAACCGCTACCGATAACACCTTCTTGGCCCGGTCCTGACCGACCACATAGTCGTCCAGCACGTTCTTGATTTCGATTGGCTTACGGAGTTCGGAGACCTGTTTTTCTTTGGCGTCTTCCCAGTCCTCGGCAATGATGTCATTGCACAGGTCGATGCATTCGTCGCAGATGTAGACGGTGGGACCGGCCACCAGTTTGCGAACTTCGTCGCGGGATTTGCCGCAAAACGAGCAGCGAAATTGGGAGTCACCCGATTCGGTCCTGGTCATGCTGTCTCCTTGGTACGGGAATCGAAAGACGGCGCGACGGGCGCGCCCTGTTACCTTAATAAGATAAGGCTATTTGTCTTTCTTGTCTTTCGAATCCTTTTTATCGGCCTTGGTGTCGGTGGTGCGAGAGATGACCTCATCGATCAAACCGTAGGCCTTGGCATCCTCTGCTGACATAAAGTTGTCACGCTCGGTGTCGTTCTGGATGGTGCCCAGTTTCTGGCCGGTGTGCTTCACCAGGATCTGGTTGAGCCGCTCACGCATGCTCAGGATCTCTTTGGCGTGGATCTCGATGTCGGTGGCCTGCCCGGACATACCACCACTGGGCTGGTGGATCATCACCCGTGCGTGGGGCAGGGCGAAACGTTTGCCCGGTGCGCCTGCTGCCAGCAGCAGCGCGCCCATGCTGGCCGCCTGCCCCAGACAGATGGTCGATACATCCGGCTTGATGTACTGCATGGTGTCGTAGATCGCCAAGCCGGAGGTGACCACACCACCGGGCGAGTTCACATACAGGTGGATGTCCTTGTCCGGATCTTCAGCCTCTAAAAACAGCAACTGGGCGATGATCAGGTTGGCCATGTGGTCTTCCACCTGGGTGCCGATCATGATGATGCGGTCTTTCAGCAGCCGCGAATAAATGTCGTAGGAGCGCTCGCCCCGGTTGGTCTGTTCTACGACGATCGGCACGAGCATCGGCTCTCTCCTTCAAGGGTAGGGGGTTCATGCAGGCGATGAACCGGTAGGCAAAAACAACGACAACCGGCGGCTGGAATCGACCAGTACCGGTTTGAAACGGATCAGTAAGTCAGGGAATCAGGCGCCGTCTTCGGCCCGGTCAACGGTGGTAATGTGAGCCCGGTCGATCACCAGATCCAGCGCCTTGCCGCGTAGCAGGTGGTCGTTCAAGCGGGCGATCTCCGCCGGGTGCTGCTTGAACGTCTGGGCAATTTCATCCGGGCTGCGACCGTGCTGCTGGGCAATGCGCACGATCTCGGCGCTGAATTCATCCTCTGACACCTTCAGATCTTCACGCTTGGCAATCTCGGCCACGACGCCGCGCCCACGGGCTTCAATAATAGCGGCTTCGCGCAGGGACTGCCGTTCGGCCTCTTCTTCTTCAGCGGTGGCCAGATGGGCATTTTCACCGCGCATGGTACGCATACGACGCTGGGTCTCGACTGCGTCATCCAACTCGGACTCCACCCACTGCTCGGGCGGATCGTAGACGTTATCTTCAGCCAGTTTGGCAAACAGGATGGCCCGGTGGTGCTCGCGCTGTTCGTTGTTGCGTTTGTCCAAAATCTGCTCACGCAGGGTCTCGTTGAGGGCCTCTAGCGTGTCAAAGTCGCCCACCTGACTGGCAAACTCGTCGTCTACCTCGGGCAGCACCTTGTTCTTGAGGCTATGCAAGGTTACCTCAAACACGGCCTCCTGCCCTTTGAGCTCGTCGTTGTGGTACTCCTCCGGAAAGGTCACGGTGACGTCAAAACTTTCGCCTGCCTTGTGGCCGACAATCTGCTCTTCAAAGCCGGGGATAAAACGGCCATCGCCCAGATTCAGGCTGTAGTTCTCGCCCTTGCCACC
>JALWRU010000262.1 GCA_026994095.1 Nitrospira sp.
ACCCGGCCTTGTCAGAGGTGAATGCTCCCAGCTCTTTTTGCACCAGCGGGATCTCTTTGTCGAGACTGATCAGCGCCGGGGTGGTGCCGATGCTGGTATTGGCCATAATCAGCAGCGACAGGGAGGCGTCACCAAAACGCATGGCACCGGATACCAGCAGGTAGTAGTCCACCTTCTTCCAGCCCAGCCCGTCCAGTTCGGTGGGCACCACCGAGGCCAAGAAGCCGTTGCCGGTAAAGGCTTCCATCATCTCTGGCGGGATGGTGTGCAGGCGCTCCATGTAGCGCTCGTAGGGGCCACCGTCATCCGGGGCCGTTTCGCAGTGCTCCAAAAACCAGTCGTAACACTCGGACCAGCGCGCCCGCAGCTGCGGGTCGTGGATCTGAATCTCCGGGATGAACTGCTCATAATGGCCGGGTGCGTAGCGCAGGAAGTCGCCGGATGCATAAGGCTCGTCCAGGTGAATCAGAGCATCGTAGCTCAACGCCAGCGGCTCCTGCGGTCGGTCGGGCAACTCCGGGAAGTGGGCCAGCGCCGGGGAGGCATTACGGCTGGCCTCTTCGCCCGACTGATCGATCAGGTTGGCCAGTTCGGTGAGCAGTACCTCCACCCGCGCCGTGGGGCCTTCTACCGGCAGGCCGTCGCCAAGCTGCTGGCTGATTCGGTCGAGCCAGTGGGCCAGACCGGTGCTGAGCGCAATCGCCTGCTGGGTGGCGTCAATGGTTACCGAGCCCAGTTCACCCACCCGGCAGGTGAGGCCGTGCCAGCGGCTGAAGGTGGTGGCTAGCGGACCGTCTTGCAGGGTTGCCAGTTGTGGATGGGCGGTCAACAGTCGTCGGACCAGTGGGGTATTGTTGGCTTCGTGGGCCGCCGCCAGCCGTGGCAACGCGCCGGTGCCCGGTGCCAGATGGGGGAATACCGCGCTGTCACGATAGAAGCGGCTTAACAGGTCGTCTTCCGAGTAGCCGGTGCCGCCAAATACCTGCCCGGCGTCGTAGCCCATGCGGCCATTGCGCGGTGAGAAGGCCATACCGGCCAGCCCGGTCAACAGGTCGTTGGAAACCTCAGTAGAGGCCGACAGGACGACCGCCAGCAGATCGCGCCAGGCCACTGTACGAGCAACAAGTGCCTTGACGGCACCAAACTTGGCGATGCTGTCGCGCCCGGCCGGATCGGTCATCTGACCGGGGAACTGGATGCGGCTGGCGGCCTGCTCCACCGCCCGTCGGGCCAGATAATCACCGGCCCCCAGGCCGATGGTGGCGTAGCCGTGGGCCATGAAATCATCCAGCCAGACCGGTCGCATGACGGATGTGGTTTTATCTACCGTCAGGTCAACATCGACGGTCACAAATCCGGCCGGATGCAGTCCGCCTGCGGGCACGGTTCGGCACGAAACCCCCTCCGCAGTCAGCGCCACCGGCACCAGTTTTTTGCCGTGGGCGATCCAGCAGCGATCGGCCAACAGGCGTGGCAGCAGTACAGTCGTACCGGTAATCTTGATGCCTTTGCTGGTGGATTTGACGGTGAGATCGCACCCGTCTGCAAATGCTCCGGCGGGACCGGAGTCGTCCACCCCTCGGCTGGCCACCGTGTGCAGGGCCACCAGCGCCAGCGCCGGATGAACGGCTGCCCAGGCGCGGATATTCTGGAGGGTTTCGCCGGGTAATGGCTCACTTTTGCTCGGGCAAGGCAGGGCGGAAAAGGCCTCCGTCAGCGCAGTGATACCGTCTTCATCCACCCCGGTCCGGTCCCATTGTTTGACCCGTGTATCGGGATAGAGATCCCGCAATGCGGCTTCGGTGGGGCGGGCAAGTAACGGGTCGGTGGCCGCTTCGGTGGGGCGACTGACCGGCATGGTCAGGTCCAGCGCGCCTGCCGCTGCGGTCAGGCCGGTATCCCGTGTACGACGTGCGGCGACCAGCGCCTCAAAGGGGTGCTGCCGATCCAGTTGGGTCCGCAGGGCGGCGGCCTCTTCAACCAGCGTTTCAGCAAGCGCGGTCAGTGGCGGCAACGGGCCATCACTGTGCAGCGCCGCCTGTTGCAAGGCCGGTTGCCCCAACAGGGCAGCCATGCCGTCGATTTGCCGAGCGGCGGCGCGCCCGGCTTTTGTCGGCCAGTCCAGACGGGTGTGGTCGCTGGCAAAGGGCAGGTTTTCTACCGCCAGTTCAAACGCGATCAGGGCATTTTGAGTCGCATCCAACTGGGCCTGCGCGGCGGATAGGGCCGGGGCGCTATCGGTGCTGGCAGTCAGGTGGGGCAGGGCAATCAGGCGAGGTGCGTTGGGACCGCCAGACCGGGTGGCCACTGGCGGTCGGTCCCAGGCCGGGGTATCGGGTCGGTAGATGAGTTGATGATCGGTATGTCGCCCCCACTGCACCGCGTCACCATCCGACTGCCAGCAGGATTCACATTTAATACAGTTCTCAAAATTGACGGTGGGGCTGCCGTGGCCGGACAGGGCCGACTCAAACCCATACACCCCGGCCGGGCAGACCGACCAGTAGGGGGCGCTGGCCATGTCGCTGTGGCTTGCAAGTGTCTCTGGCCAGATCAACCGGATGTGGGAGGTATCGCCCTCCACATAGGTGTTTTTGGCCAACCGTTCGGCCATGGGGTAGGCGGTTTTATGGCGGCCCAGATCGCGGCTGGCCGCCAGTCGGTTGGCATCCTGCGCGACCGGATGGGATAACATCTCTGCCGCCGATACCTTCAATACCTTGAAGCGGAACAGGTCCACAACGCCGCTGATCAGCGCCAGCGTGACCGACAGGCAGTCCACCAGCGTGCCCATGACCAGCGTGCCTACACGCATGTTGCGGACCGCCCCGGTCAGGGCCGGTTGCAGCCGCTCTTTTATCGGTGTTTGGTTATTGGTATAGGCCGCCGAGATCACCCCACCCAGTAATGGGGTCAGTCCGCGTAGCAGTCGGCGGGCAGTAAACGGGAGCTGTTTTTCGGTGACCGGTTGGCCGTCTATCCGTAGCATCCATGAGGTGGTGCCGGGGGTCTTGGGCGCACCCTTGAAATGGTTGCCGAACCAGCGCGCCACCAGCGCCAGCGGATTGCCCGTGCGGATCATGCGGGTCACACCCAGCGCCCGGTTGAGCCGACCCCAATCGGCCCATAGTCCACCGAGCACCTTGGGGCGTAGATGGTCCCGCAGAAAACGGCCATAGCGCCACCACCGTTGCCAGAACGGGCGACGCTCGCTCAAATAGTGCATGCCGCCACAGGCCAGATCGATGCCCACGCCAAAGGCCACGCGGGTACTCTCCAGATAGCCGGGCCAGTCGGCCAGATAGTCGGCGTCCTGACCGTAGCGGGAGGCGTTTAATGGCGCAAGGTACTGCTCGGTCAACTGGGCGGTGGTGGGGGCCTGATCCTTGCCCACCAGTGCCAATGCGGCACGGCCAAAATAGAGGCCGGTGGCGGCGGCGGGGCCGGTAAAGTTGGGGCACGGCAGGTCGATGCCCTTGGCGGCGGCAGCGCCGCCCACGGCCAGCCCGTCTTCCACCAGAATCGGCGCACGGCGGACCCCGCCGGTACGGATCAGCTTGGCCCCGAACCCGGCCAGCGTGGCGCCGTCCAGATATTCGGCGATGCCGGGCAGGTCGGTAACGTAGGACAACAGGGTGTCGTGGTCGCCGGTAAAGTCAGACGCCAGATGCTCCAGTGGGGCGACATATCCCACCGACAGGGTATCCCGGTTGGTATAGATAAACGCCGCCATATTCAGGTGCAGGGTGCGCCCGCCCAAGCGGGCATTTCTCACCATCAGGTCGGTGGCGGCCCCTTCACCGGGGGCGAGGCCGAAGCGTTGCTCGATCTGTTCGGTGGAGAGTTTAAAAACCGCCTTGACCCCTTGGGTAAATCCGGGGGTATCGGTCTGCTCCAGCCCGGAAAAGCGGGTCAGGTGGGAGGCGTCTCCCTCGGCCAAAAAAGTCACGTCGGCGTAGGCGGCACCCTTGTCGGTATGGACCCCCACCACCCGCCCTTGACGGCGGATCAACGACGTTACGGTGGTGCCGGGCACGTAGGTGGCCCCCAGCGCCTGTGCCTGCTCTGCCCAGTAGGGGTCGAAGGCTGGTCGCAACACGGTATAACAATGTTCAAAGGTCTGCGGATGCTCGTGGGACAGGCCGACCAGGTCCTGACCGTTGGTCATGCCGATGCCACGGCGCACCACCCGGCGTTCCCACGGGGCGGCGGCGACCGTATCGGCGCCAAAGGCGTCTTCGGCGGCCAGACTTTCACAAAAGTAGACGCAGCCGGACCAGTTCTCGGCCCCGGCAAATACCCCCGCCTCCAGCAACAATACGGATGCTCCGCCTCGTGCGACCGTGGCGGCAGCGGTCACCCCCGCAGGGCCTGCGCCGACAACGATGACATCGTAGTGAACCTGTTCCATTGCAATTCCCTTTGCAGCGGGGGAGTTGCGACGAAGCGGGCCAAAATTCCGCAGCGGCACAACCATAATATGGCTCGGCGCACCTGATCCGCCGAGAGAGATCTCTCACTCTTGTCGGATGGCGACCGGGCAGGGTCAACCCATCCGGCTATTGTATCGAGTTTTCAAAAGATTTCAGAGCGGAACGACGCTCTACTCCAGTGGGACTTGGTGGCCTATCCGGCGGCGCGATCGATGCGGGTGAGGGCCAGATTATCCACATGGATGACTTCGTCGTAGGCCTTGTGGCCCAGAATCGACTCGATGCGATCGGTCTTCGCCCCGCATATACGGCGGATATCGTCGGTGCTGTAGTTCACCAGGCCACGGGCGATTTCCTGCCCATCCGGGTCGATACAGGCCACACTTGCACCCACATCAAACTGGCCCTCCACACGGGTGACACCGATGGGTAGCAGGCTGTTGCCCCCCCCTGTGATGGCCCGACTGGCACCGGCATCCAGGTGCACACTGCCGTCTACCCGCGCCATGTGGGCCAGCCAGTGCTTGCGCCGTAGCTCTGGTCGTTCGCTGGCGCAAAACCAGGTGCCGACCTCATCGCCGGACAGGGCGCGGGTCAACATGCCGTCGCGGGTACCATTGATGAGCAGGGTCGGTATACCGATATCGGCCAGATGGGTCGCGGTGGTCAATTTGGTGACCATGCCACCAGTGCCCTCGCGGGAACCTGCGCTGCCTGCCATCGAGCAAATCTGCTCGGTAATGGCAGCAACCTGAGGTAGCAGGGTGGCGGTGTTGTCCTTGCGTGGGTCGGCGGTATAGAGACCGTCCACATCGGTCAGCATGATCAGCAGATCTGCGTCAACGACCTGGGCCACTTTTCCCGACAGGGTGTCGTTGTCGCCGAACTGGATCTCTTCCACCACCACCGAGTCATTTTCG
>JALWRU010000263.1 GCA_026994095.1 Nitrospira sp.
TGGCCATGAGCAACGGTACCGTGAGCGCTGATCAGCGCCGTATCTTGCAGACCGAGGCCATCGCCCTGATTGACGAGATGGTGTCGTTAGGCAATGCCAAACTGGGGGATGAATACCTGTTTGCAGGCCATCAGACCGGCACTGAACCGTTTGCCGCTGACGGCACTTACGCGGGCGACTCCGGTGTCCGCCGGGTAGAGATTGGCGAGGGGGTGACGGCTGCGATCAACACCCCGGGCGATACCCTGTTGGTCAACGGCACCAATGTATTTGCCACGTTGCAGGGACTGAGAGACGCCTTGGGTGCCAACGATGTGGCCGCCATTCAAGCGAGCCTGGACCCGCTGGATGCGTCCATCGAACAGGTAACTCAGGAACGGATGAAGGTGGGGCTGCAACTTAACAAAACCGTTCGACAAAATGACCGACTGGAAGAAGTAACGTTTCAGACAACGCGGCTGTTGTCCGAACAAGAGGACGTGGACATGGCCAGTGCAGTCTCTGCGCTGGTGGCCAGCCAAAATGCGCTGGCCCTGTCACGAAGCGCCCTGTCGCGTCTTCTGGACAGCCAGTCATTGTTGAACTTCTTAAGGTGATGGCGGGGGGGTAGCCCGCCACTGGAGGATTCGCGTGCTCGTTCTGACAAGGAAGTTGGGTGAGGGAATCGTGATTGGACCCGATGTTGTGGTCCGGATCATCGATGTTAAAGGCGGCCAGGTGAAACTGGGTATCGCTGCACCACGTACCACGACGGTACATCGCGAGGAAGTATACAAGCGCATCTGCGAAGAGAATGTACGGGCCGCGGCCCATGTACCAACTCAACTGGATGACATTGTAGACGCGTTGGATGAGGGTTCAGACCGACGGGGACAGGCGGGTGGCAAGTCTTGAATGACGGGCTTACCCATTTGCACCACCGGGCTGTGATGACAATGGCATGGGGGATCAGGAGAGCGACATGAATCAGGCGGAGCACCTTACGGTGCAGACCACACGTTTTGGCGAAATTCAGGTGGAGCGCGATACCGTGCTGGCATTCCCGTTAGGGTTGCTGGGCATGGAGCAGTTGCACCGGTTTGTATTGATCGAGGGGAGCGGCCCATTCCAGTGGTTGCAGTCCATTGACGACCCGGACGCCACCTTTGTGGTGATCGATCATGAGCAGATCGTCAGCGACTACGACATCACCCCCCGTGAAGAGGATCTGCAATTGGTCTCGGTGGACGGTGATATCGATGCGCTCACTGCGCTGCTGATTGTGACTGTGCCCCGTCAGGGAGAGGGTGAGATCACCACCAACCTGCAGGCACCGTTGCTGGTGAACATCCGTACCTGCACCGGGGTCCAGGCAGTGCTGCCAGAGCGGTATCCGGTGCGTCACCCGATTGTGCGCAGCCAGGTGCAGGCCAGTACGGTCGTACCGGCTGCCTGATCAGGTAACAAGCGTTTAGCGGAAAGCCGCTAAAGTACGGATTTGTCTTAACCGACAAGTTCGTTAGTACGACCGGGGTGCTTGCCATGCACCCTAGCGATGGGGCACTTCTCATCGACGTTGTTTTGCCGGAATCTTCGGCCCTTCGAGGGGGGGTACAGCGTCAGGCGAAGGTCGTTTTTTGAGCCAAGGGATACGCAAGGACGCGTGTTCCGGCGGTGTCCGTTTCAAACCGGGCAGCGCCACAATACCACGGAGGAAATCACATGGCACTCGTAGTTAATACCAATGTCTCTTCGCTTTCTGCACAGCGCAGCCTGGCCAAGAACAGCATGTCTATGGGTCAGACGCTTCAGCGTTTGGCTTCGGGCCTGCGCATCAACAGCGCCAAGGACGATGCAGCCGGTCTGGCCATCTCCAACCGCATGACCACCCAGGTTCGTGGGTTGAATCAGGCGGCCCGGAATGCCAACGACGGCATCTCCATGGCACAGACCGCTGAGGGCGCCCTGGGTGAAGTCACCGCGGCCTTGCAGCGTCTGCGTGAGCTGTCCATTCAGTCGGCCAACGGCACCAACAGCGACACCGATCGTGCCGCGCTCAACTCTGAGGCCACCCAGCTGATCGCTGAGATCGACCTGATTGCTTCGACCACTGAGTTCAACGGTCTCAAATTGTTGGATGGTACCTTCGGCACCAACTCCATTCAGGTGGGTGCTTCCGCCGGTCAGACCATCTCGGTTGCCATCGCCGGCGCCACGGCAGCCAACCTGGGTGCCAACGCCACCACCACCTCGACCGGTTCGACGGTTGCCAACGGCTTGACCGCTGGCGGCGCGACCAGCCCGAGTGGTGTACTGACCATCAACGGTTCGGCCATCACGACCGTAACCGATGGTGTTTCGACCACCGATAACACCGCTTCTGCCAAGGCAGTTGCTGCGGGTATCAACGCCTCGTCTGGTGTGACCAAGGTGACGGCTACCGCCAACGCCACCACTGCCAACCTGGGCACGGTGGGTGCTGGCGTCGTCGCTGGTGCCGACTTCCAGATCAACGGTGTGACCATCGCCGCTACCTCCATCACTGGTGATACGGATGGTGCGTTGCGTTCGGCCATCAATGCGGTTCAGAACCAGACTGGCGTTACCGCCGCGCTGGATAGCTCCAGCAACCTGATCCTGACCGCAGCCGATGGTCGTAACATCCGTTTGACCACGGATGGTACGGTGGCCTCCGCCCTGTTCGGTGGTTCGTTCGCTCTGAACACTGCCAACGACGATGTGGTGATCGGCTCCGTGACGCTGAACAGCGACAAGGCGTTCGTGGTGGATACCGGTATCGCACAGGGTACCCACGGTAGCACCATTGCCGCCACCACCTACACCGTGAGCACCACCAACGCGGTGACCAACGTGGATCTGTCCACTGTGTCGGGTGCCAACTCGGCGATCACCAACCTGGATCGTGCATTGGATACCGTGAACAGCATGCGTGCTGATCTGGGTGCCGTGCAGACCCGGTTTGAGTCCACCATCAACCGTCTGAACTCCACCTCCGAGAACCTCTCGGCGGCGCGTTCGCGGATTGTGGATGCGGACTTCGCCCAGGAGACCGCCAACCTGACTCGTAGCCAGATCCTGCAGCAGGCAGGTACGGCGATCCTGTCTCAGGCCAACCAGCAGCCGCAGCTCGCCCTGCAGTTGTTGGGTTAAGGCGCGACCTGACCGGGTTCGCGAATAAGTGAACCCACCCCGTGGTGACGCGGGGGAGGCCTGGCAACAGGTCTCCCCCGCGTCGATCGCGTTGGGGGCTGCGGGGCGAAGGCGTCCGGCAGCCTAAGGGATGATGACGGCGTAAGAAGCGACGCTTGACGGTAGAGGATCACCACCGACGGTGCAGTCGGTGGTGAATGTAGGGGAAACGGCAGTCATACGCCGGGCATTCTCCTTGAATGGATTTCAATTCAAGGGTGAGGCACGGATTAGGTATGAATACGGATGCAGAGAGTGCATCCCCGTTGAATGAAGAAGGCACCACCGAACCCGGCGACCACAAGAGTGGCCCGCCGTCTACGGTGGACGCCACGAGAAGCGCCGGTGCTGTGGTACCGCGGGCACCGGGTGTCGATATGGCACAACGGGCTGCGGTTCGGGTACTGGCGACACGCATCAACGAGGCGATTGGCAACGCGCGCCTGCCGGAGGGCAAGCAGATGCGGGTGCTGGTCGATCACCGCAGCAACCAGCTGGTGGTGCTGTTGACCCTGGGTGACATCGAGTACATCGTGCGGCGGATTGCGCCGGAGGATGCATTGCAGATGCAGCACCAGTTGACCGGGTTGAAGGGGTTGATGCTCGACGGGGAAGGCTGATACGCCTCAAGGGGGAGGTCCATGCAGGAAATTACCTTTAGCGGATTGGCCTCAGGGCTGCCGTCGGACCTGGTCGACCGACTGGTGG
Source organism: Nitrospira sp. (assembly GCA_026994095.1). GTDB lineage: Bacteria > Nitrospirota > JACRHL01 > JACRHL01 > JACRHL01 > JALWRU01. Next base: position 3,898 of record JALWRU010000263.1, read on the forward strand.
AACTGCAACAGCGCCCACTGACCCGGCTGGCCGACCGGCGTATCTCCGAGCAGACCCGTCTGTCTGCCGTGCAGGACTTTAACGCCCGCCTGCTCACCATGAAAAGTTCGATGGAAGCCCTTGATGCACCGGCGGACTTTCAGTCCCGCATCGCCAGCTCCAGCGACGACAGTTTTGTTTCGTTCTCAGCCTCCGGCACCGCCGCGCTGGGAACCTATTCGGTCACCAATGTGACCCTGGCCGATAACCATCAGCTGCGGCAGGCGGCCGGAGTGGCCAGCCGTACCACGCCCCTGTCGGGTGGTACCTTTGCCTTTACCTACGGTACCGGCACCGAACAGCAGGTGACCTTGGCCGGGGGCGAGACCCTGGACGATCTGGTCACCAAAATCAACGATTTGAATGTGGGGGTGAACGCCACCGTCATCAACGACGGGACCAGCGACTATCTGGTGTTGACCGGTAACGATACCGGTGCTGCCAACAGTGTGGTCGTGACTGCCAACACCACCCTGTTAGGGTTTGAATCGGTAGACTTTACCACCACCTCGACCGCCTCGGACGCCTCCTTTCAACTGGACGGGCTGACCATCACCGGGGCCAGCAATGATTTTACGACCGCGGTCGACGGGTTGACCATTAACCTGAACAAGGCCACCGCTGGCGAGACCCTGGATCTGACCGTCAGTAAAGACAGCAACACCCTGATCAATCAGGTGCAGGCATTTGTCGACGCCTACAACGGTGTGGCGGAGATCATCGACGTACACAGCCAGTTTGATGTGGACAGCGGTCGTCGCACAGTGCTGTTTGGTGATAGCTCTATCCGCTCGATCGAAAGCCAGATGCGGCGTCTGATCACCACCCCGGTCAGCGGTTTGAGCGGCCCCTATACCACGCTGGCCGAGTTGGGTGTCACCACCCAGACTGCTGACGGTAGTCTGGTGCTGGACCGGGCTGTGCTGCAAAAGGCCATCGATGCGGACAGTGAAGGGGTGGCCAAGGTATTTTATGAGGATACCAACACCGGAGTGACCGGCCTGTCGAAGCAGTTTGTAGACTATCTGGATCAGGTCACCGACGGTGTTACCGGCCTCATGCAAGGTAAAATCGACTCCATCGACATCTCTATGAAGGCGCTGGATCGGCAGATCCAGTCTACCCAGCGGCAGGTGGATATCATCTCTGAGCGGATTCGTGGTCAGTTTGCCTCGCTTGAGGTGTTGATCAGCAACATGCAGAGCAACTCCAACGGGGCGCTCGCCTCACTGGGTGCGCTGGTGCAGCCACAGCAGGGGTAGTCGCCAACCGCCGCCTGACCCCTTGATCCGGCCCTCACATTTTTGCAGCGCACCGATCGGTCTGACAGACCAGTGCGTCCCCACGGCTTCCGCCCGCCCCATATGTTTTATAACATTGGACCTAAAGC
>JALWRU010000264.1 GCA_026994095.1 Nitrospira sp.
CGCCTGTCAGGCCGGGCCGAGCAGATGACCCGCATGGGGGATGAATTGGTACTGTTATGGAACACCGCCAACCCGCTGCTGACGTTTGCGCGGGATCGGGGCTTCAAGACCATGGCCAGACGCGCCAGCCTGCGCAAGCGGGTACTGGCACAGATCAGCGGCATGGATCAAAGACCGCTCACCCTGTGGGAGCGATTGCGGCTAGGAATGGGGGTGTAGGCACCAGAATTCTCACCCCTCGAATGACCGTCTAAAAAAACTGCACATCCCCTCGATAACAACCGAATAGACCTTGTCGGCTCCTTTACATGGGCCAACTTGCGTTTGATTCGACTCCGACCGCCCGGCGCTCCGGGTTTTTAGTTTTGAGGCTTACCGTGTTTCGCATTTCCACCATTGCAGCAGCCGTTTTAATGCTGGCCCTGATCTCTGGCTGTGCTTCGCCGCCGCCTCCGGCCCCGGTTGCCAAACCTCATCGCACGGCGGTCACCATTGCTGGCGCGCCCAACGGCACCATTCTGGTGGTGGATGGAGTTTCGGTGGGGGACGCCCGCACCTACGATGGCAATCCGCGTATGCTGGGGCTGGAGTCGGGCACCCACCGGCTGGAGTTCCATCTGCGTGGCAAACGCATCTACACCGAACAGCTCTTTTTGAATGACTCCGGCGGCTCCATCACCGTAGTCGTAGGACGCCGGAACTAACCCGCACCAGCCACGTCGCTGACGCCTGCTATTACGACTCTCTCAACTCCAGTCCGCCATCTTGCCTGCGCCTGCGGGTGGGGATACTGGCCCGGTCGATGTCCCCTTTAAGGGTGTGGACCAGATCCTCGGCAAACATGGGGTTGTCAAAGTGCCAGGCGTGGGACGAACCTGAGCCTTCGATCTGCTCGTCGTCCTTCCAGTGGTTGTAACACGCCTCCACATGCACATTGACCAGATGGTCCGGCGCATCCCCTGGCAACCCTACCCGGCCCGCCCGCGGGGCCATGCCCAGGCGCTTGATATTGGACAGCTTTAAGGCCGAATCCACCGGGTTTTGATAGTTGGTGATACGGGTGGCATGCGTGAACAAGCCCTGTGACTTGTCGTCATTCCGTGACAGGGACTTCTTCGCCACGTCCCCACCAATAAAGACCACCTGACTCACCTGCCAGTTCACCCGCGCCAGCCGTTTGTGGTGGCCCGCCTGATAGAACGCCTCACGAATCACATAGGCCCCGGTGGAGTGGCCCAGCAGATGCACATTGATGTCGCACTTCTGCTCATCTTGCAAGAGTTGTTGCCGGGCCAGCAGGGCAATGCCGTCGGTGACCAGTTGCAACGCGGTCTTCTGGGCGTCGGAGCGATCCTCCAGGTAGTTGAGCGGCAGGCTGGCGCTGGGCCAGTCAAAACTGACCACCGCCCCGTTATAGCCCTGTTGCGCCAGCCGTTTTTGCAGCAGGTCATGGCGCTTCATGACGGTCTCCATGTTGTTGTTAAAGCCGTGTACAAACACCACCACATCGCCGTAGGAGTACCCTGTCAACGGATGGTCCGGGTCCTTATAGGTCCCCTGTTTGGCAGCGGCCACCACTTGTTTGACCCATTGATCCCGGCCCGGCTGCTGGCGATCGATCGGCTGGGGGAGTTGCCCGTCGGGTACCACCAGATAGTGGCTGTCACCGGGCTCAGTGCCAAAACGGGCCTTCTTTTTGCCTTCATCGACCACATTTCGGGCGCTGATTACAAAGTTGTTTTTACCCATTTTATCCCCCGTTATACGGTTACGATCACTCGCTGGTGAACCCGGCACCCCGGATCAGCCGCACTATTTTACCCTCACCGGGTCCTGCTGGCCGCCTGCGAAACTGGTGTTTTGTGCCCACCGCCTCATATTGCGGCAAACGCCTGCCGACAAGAGAGGCAGCAACATCATCTTTTGACTTTTTACACGAGGTAGTCACAGTGGCAACTGCAATCGACTTTTCTCTGGCCCGCACCAAACACGCCAACTGGAAGGGCAAACTGCGCAACTTCCTGAACGGCAAAGAGGGTGGCTTAAACGAGCAACAGGCTTCGTCCCCCAAACATTGTGATCTGGGCATCTGGCTCTACGGCAGCGCCATGACCGACTTTGACCACGTGTTTGAGATGAAAACCCTGGAGCGTATCCACAGCACCATGCACGCCTCGGTCGGTGCCACCATCCGTGCCAAGAATTCTGGCGACATGGCCACCGCCAAGGTCGAGTTCGACAAGGTCATGAAAGCCAGCGACGAGATCGTCGCCCTGCTGACCACCATCGAGAACAAGGTCAAACTGAGCTGACCCGCCCGGTAACCTACCCGAAAGGCCGTCGGCGCATGTGTGTCGACGGCCTTTTTTGTGCCCCCGCCGCTCCACAAAAAAGGCCTCACCCAAAAGGGCAAGGCCTTTGACTTCACGTTGTGAAGGGCTGTTCAAGCGGCGCTGGATGCCTGCTGGCTGTCGATCAGCGACGCCACCCAGTCCTGGGTCTCCTGCGGGCCTACAAAGCGGATGCCCACCCCTTGAGGGGTACGACGACATATATCGCCTTGCAACGACAGGGACGACAATTTGCTGCCTTCGTTCATCCACAAGCGGATCTCACAGGGGGTACCGATGGCCAGCTCCTGGCTGCAGTTAATGAACGCGCCACCGCCACTCAGGTTAGCTACAAACCCGCCCAAACGGCGACCGGCTATCTGAATGACCGCCAGCCCGCGCTGCTGTATGCGTGTGCCGCGACGACGGTCTGCTCCCTGTTGAGTAAATCCCACCATATTGATCTCCTTTGGTTAGGCTGAGCGGCGTCACCGGCCACCACCGGGGAATCCCCGAAGGGGGCGGTTCCGTCATGCACCAGAAGGGATGGTGCGGGTGACGCCTCATTCAGTTGGGGCCGATCGGCCCCCTATTGCCGCCGGGCAAGCCTGCCATCCGTGGAGGCTACACCCGACGACCGAACCTCCCGTCAGGTCGGCCCGTTGCCGACATCTTGCGGAAGGGTACGACCAAATGCAAGCCAACCGGGACAAGACTTCCATTTCTTGTCGGATTTTAAGGACAGCCCTATCCCCAGTAACAACGCCAGTTCAGGCAACAATTGTCAGCCTGCGCCGTCGAACATTGCCCGTATTCAGTACACCTTCACCGCCCACGGCATATTACTTCTTGTGGTGTCGGGTGGTTGCCGATTATTCTTATGGGCTGTACGGAATTATCCCGCTCAAACCAGCGATCAAAGGAGCAACATGGCCCAGTGGAAAATCGGCGATCGGGTACGACACACCCAGATCGATGAGTGGGGGTTGGGCGCGGTATTTGAAATCTCTGCCAGCAATCTGTTGACGATCTTTTTTGTTAGCAGCGAAGGCAAGCATACCCGCAAGTTCCCTGCCACCTCCGAGTTTCTGACACGGGTCACCGGCGAAGCCGCCAACCACCCGCTGCTGGACAATCTCTCGGCAGAGGCCGCCAAAAAGGGCAAGCACTACTCCCTGCGTGAGGCTGCCAACCGCTTTGTGGCGCTGTTCCCGGAGGGGTTCAACGACCCCAAATATCTGGAGAAAGAGCGCGCCTACAAACTGGAGGCCAGCAGTCTGTTGGCCGAGACGCTGTCTGAGGAGACCCTCTCCTCCCTGCTGGAAGCCGAAGCGTTTGAGCAGATCGCCACCTTGGCTAAAAAAGTTGTCAGTTCCACCAACCTGATCTTTCCGCAAGAGAAGATGGCCCTGACCGAGGCGCTGAAGGTACCCGATCAGCAGCAGGCATTTGCCCTGCATCTGATGAACCTGCTGTACGGCACCGACGAACTGCAACAGCGGTTTGAGGCGTTTGCAAGCTGCCTGAAGAGCATCAAGGCCGACAAGTGGACGATTGCCACCTACTTCCTGTTCCTGGGCCACCCGGATGAGTGCATGTTCGTCAAACCGAAGATCATTCAGGATGCCGCCTCCCTGTGTGCCTTTGACATCAACTACTCCCCAACCCCCAACTGGGATACCTATCGGGGCGTAACCGGGTTGGCCAACTACCTGCGCGACCAGCTGAACCAGCACGACAACAGCGACCTGCACCCCCGCGACATGATCGACGTGCAGTCGTTCATCTGGGTGGTGTTCAAGTACTAACGGCGGTGAACAGACCTTAGCGGCACCAACTGGCGGGAACCGCTTCCGTAGGCCCTACCGCCAGTCCTGCGTCAATCAGGGCCTGACTCAGGTCGGCCCCCTCGCGGGTGATGCGAGCAGTCATGCCGTAGCCGTCCCGTGCCGCCTCTACCCTGCGGATCTGCACCGCACGGTCGCCAACCCAGTCGGTCACAAATGCCCGTGCCTTATTGGCGGCCTGCTCCTCGCAGCCGTCCGTGGGGACCGCACGCGGCAGGTGCAATCCGCCCAGCCGCACCACCGCCCGCTGGGTCAATCCCGGCCACACCGCCACATCCACAACCACCACCCCACCCGCCAGCACTTGCTGTACCGCAGCGGCATAGGGGCCGTAACCTCCGGTGGTGACAATCAAGCTGCCCCTCTCCGATGCTACTGCCGATGCAGTCGCATCCACGGGTAATGGCCCTGCAATGGCTGCGGCGGCGCGGGTCGCCTGTAACTTTTTCAAGGCCCGCTGAGCGCCGGTCCTGTTGGCAAATTTTTTGCCTTTGAGTGCGCCTTCGTGGCAGTGGTACCAACCGGTCTGCCGGTTGCGGTGGCATCCCCGGTCATCCAATGGCCCTTTGTGGGCCTCGGCCAGTGGCAACCATACCAGCATGAACAAGACCACGCCAATGATGGTAATACCGGCAATACCGGTGCTACTGTGGCCTGCTCTGGTGGATAGCTTCCGCGTCATGCATGACTCCGTAACTCAGGGGGGGAAGATGAGCACGGATTGTAGGCCATCTGACGACGTGGGCCAATCGTCTCCAGTGAAGAAGACCGGCCCACGCCGCCAGCACACACCTGTCCGCCACGCTATTTGGGGGGAAAACCCGCGTCGGACAGAGATGTGTGGCCTTAGCTGGTGCGGGTCACCACCACCCGCATGGCCGGGTTGTCGAAGCGGTGCAGACTGTTCAAGGCCGAGGTGGCCAGACCGTCCTGACTGGTCACCACCCCGCCGTGCAGGGAGACTGCACTGGTATTGCTGTCGCGCACGGCATTGAAGCCCTCCCCACCGGCTGCCGGTCCCGGCATGGTAGCGGCGGTTTCGGTGTTGGCCTCGGTACCCGCGTCGT